>DELD01000065.1:0-15452 GCA_002354205.1 Micavibrio sp. UBA2705
AAAATGGCGTATGGATCGTGCGCGGCACGCAAGGCAGCGTTAAGCAGTAATTATTATAAAATTATAAATAATATTTAAGCCCCGCTTTTTGTGGGGCTTTTTTATATTGTAAACCTTTAAAATAAATTTGTAATTACAATGGTTTGTGCCGATTTTGCGGTTTATGGTTCTATAAGCTTTATCACTCTGTAAGCGCGCAGAAAAGAGCGGTTTATAAGCAGGTGGTAAAAAAAACAGCTTGATTATGCACTGCAAAATATGTTTTTCTTAAATATGTGAGGTAAAAAATTACCTTTTTGATAACAGCTTATATGAATTTGAAAAATGAACATTCGTACACTTACAGCAACACTTATTTCTTGGCCGCGCTTTTCAGCGTGTGCGAATAAGATGCGTGCGTGTAAGGCACTCAATCATTATCAAATTCAAATGCCACGCGGAACAGAGCTGTAATTTATACTTAATAAAATGTCAGCTCACCAAAACCGGAAGAGCTGATTAGTCACACATCCCCCTAAATACTGTTTTGATTATCATCTCTTCCATTTAATAAATGGAGGAAATTATGTCTGAGTATCTAAAATTGTTTTCAAGGCGTTTGGCGCTAAGAAGTAAAAAATCATGCGGTCAGCCAAAAGCTGCGTTTGAAATCATTGACCGTGGCAATGGTAAAGCTGTTGGGAATATCGCGCTTGACATGAAGGCGCGCGCTGAAGGTTTAGTTGGTGAAATTGATGTTAGTGTTGATACGCGCTATGCGGGCCAAGGCTTTAGTATTGAGGCAATTAAACGCCTTGCGGAATATGCTTATGATGATTTAGGTTTAGTAAAGTTATTTGCCAAAGCGCCCAATGCAAATTTAGCGGCTGAATATACGCTAAGACGTGGCGGCTTTTCGGCGATGAATAAGTTTACCCGTGACGGCGCATATAAATATTTTGAAGCAACCAGTCCTTATTTCCGCGCTGAAAGTTAGGTTTAAGAAAAGAGTACATAAAATGAGTATTATCAGCGTTAACGGTCTATCAAAGAATTTTGATCAGTTTGAAAAAATTGGATTCTTAAAAAAGAAGAAATCAATTTTTGAAGCTGTGAAGGATATTTCTTTTGATATAGATGCAGGCGAAAGTGTGGCATTTATTGGGCCTAATGGCGCGGGCAAATCAACGACATTAAAAATGCTGACGGGAATTTTGCACCCAGCAAGCGGCAGCGCGCAAGTCGCGGGTTATACGCCGTGGGAAGAGCGTTCAAAACTTGCGCGTGAAATTGGCGTGGTGTTTGGCCAGCGATCGCAGCTTTGGGCGAATTTATCCGTGCTGGATAGTTACCGCTTGCTTGGCGCAATGTACGGCGTTGAAGGTGAAACCCTTGAAAAGCGCGTTGCAAGCTTAGATGAAATGCTCGATCTTAGTGCCTTTATGGAGCAAAGCGCACGTTCGCTTTCATTGGGGCAGCGTATGCGCTGCGAAATTGGTGCATCTTTACTACATAGTCCAAAAATTATTTTTTTGGATGAGCCGACCATTGGCCTCGACATAGAATCAAAAATAGCGCTGCGCCAGAATTTGAAAATTCTTGCCGAAGAAGAAAAGGCCAGCATCATGCTCACCAGCCATGATAGCGGCGATATTGAAGAAATTTGCCAGCGCGTGATTATGATTGATCACGGCGTGATTAAACAAGACGCGCCGTTGAAAACTTTGCGCGAAGATTTTGACCGTTTTAAAATACTCACGCTATATAGCGAAGCCCCTATAGATGTCGCCGCATTACCAACTGGCTGCGCTGTAGAGTTAAATAGCGGCGGTAAGGTGCAAATTAAAATTGACCGTAACGCAGCGTCTTTGCGCGGGGTTACGGCGGAATTACTCACGCAATATAACGTACAAGATTTCTCAGTTGAGAATATGCCGCTCGATGCATTGATACAGCTTCTCTATGTGCAATCAGCCCAAATAAAAAATGCAGACGTTAGCGATCTGCAAAAGGGATCAGATGATGCGAGATGAACAGGGATATGCAGATAAAGACCAACAGGGCAGTGCGCAGATATTGGGCTGTTATCTTGCATCGGGTTGGCTTTTTTTCTTAAACGGTTATATGGAACGGCTGAAAGATAGCTTCCATGTTATTGGCAAATATTTATCTTTTTTGATGATATTATGGGTCTGGCATATTATTTGGGGCATGGTGCCTGATGATGTGCTCGGTGGCGGCCTATATAGCCATGCGAATTTGGTGTGGTATATCGCGATTACTGAATGCATTATTTTCTGCGGCGGACATTTATTTTATGACGCCTATATGGATATTAAATCAGGGGCGATTGAACAAATGCTCATGCGTCCTGTCTCATACCAGTTCCGCGCTTTTGCGCAGTGGTATGGTAAAGCGCTTGGCCAGCTTACTGTGTTTTTCCCCTTGGCGCTGCTATCTGCCTATTTGATTACAGATGAATGGGCGATGGATGCAGGGCAAGTTGCGCTTGGCGCTGTGATGGTGATGGGCGCGTTATTTTGTATCGTATCAATGAATTATATGGTCGGCATGACAACATTATGGATTAAGGAAGCGTCGCCGGCATATTGGATTGCGCAGAAATCATGCTTTTTACTGGGCGGCTTATTATTCCCGATCACGCTTTACCCTGATGCGTTTTATAATGCGCTTAAATTCTCGCCTTTTGCCGCCATATTCTTCCTTCCAGGAAGCGCTGCGCTGAATGTTTTGCCTTTTAGTGTTACGACTTTGATTGCGACGGAAGTTTTTTGGATGGGCGCTTTATGCGTTATGAGCATATGGGTACATCGCCGCGCTTTGGCGCATATCGGTAAATATGGGGTGTGATATGGCGATAAAATTTGAACAAATCCCCTATATAAAAGCGGTGCTGCGCGCTAATACCGCAGAAGCGATGTCTGCTGGGATCGCGAGCTATATTCCTGCAATCTTCATGTTTTTACAGAACATTTTGTTTTTGATGATTTGGGTGCTGTTTTTTAAATATGCAGAAAGCCTTAATGGATGGACTTTGCGTGAAATGATGGTGCTGATCGCTGTTGTCTGCACTGCATTTGGCCTGACATCATTTTTATGTGGCGGCGGCTATATATTGAACCAAATTATTGACCGCGGCGAGCTTGATAAATATCTTTGCCGCCCTGGCAGCGTGCTTATCTCTGCAGTATTTTCAAATGCGCGGGTTCAAGGCACGGGGGATATGCTAACTGGCTTTGCTATTATGTGTTATGTGGCGCAGTTTAATGTCGTAGATTGGATGTTTTATTTTGGCTGCCTTGGTGCGGCATCTTTATTGTTTATATCAATGATTATCATTGTGCAAAGCATTGGGTTTTGGAAAACAAATTCTGGCGCGCTTTCAGAAGCTTTATTTGAATTTATTATTATTTTGTCATCCATGCCTCAGCATGGTTTTCCTGCTGTGGCGAAGGTGATTATCTTTACGGTGCTGCCTGTCGGTTTTATGGGGTTGTTGCCTGTGATGATTTTCTCAGAGCGTAGCTTGGGTCTACTCATCCCGTTATATGGGGCTGCATTTGTGTTTGCATTTATCGCGCGGAGTGTGTTTTATAAAGGCCTCAAGAAATACACAGGCGGAAACGCCATAGGTTGATGAAGCGATAGAAGATGAACGAAGAAAATTGGAATAAAGATAAGAAAAAGGGCGCGCCGCCTGCGGGACTGTTCTGGACGATCAGAGAATCGGCCTTTGGCGCAGGTGACGAAAAAGTAGCGCTTGATATGGTGCGCGACTTGCGTCTGGCTATTTTAGCAATTAATGCTGCGCCTTATGAGAAGAACGCTCATATTATTGAGTTTGTCGCCGAAGGTAGCGCTGAAGAATCTCTAAAAATTTTAGAGGGTTTGCAGGCGCTTACATCGCATAATGGTTTGGTGTTGTTGGTGCGCGATTCATTATCTCTCGCCGCGCAATCAAAGGCAGACGGCGTTGTGTTTACTGATCTTGCGAAAGCCGTTGAGGCACGCAGTATTATCGGGGATGACCCGATTATCGCGGCGCATATATCGGAAACTAATGATATTCCAGATAATATCGATTTAGCAATTTTTTCTGATAAATGCATTCTGCAAGATATCACAAAAGCTAAAATAAGTGCGTCTTTTACGGTGATGAGCAATGTCGCGCTTGATAATGAAAATTGCGGCGCATATGTGCAGGCGGGCTGTGACTTTTTAAATGCAAGTCAATATTTGAATAGTCACCCAGAGGGGGCTGCAAAAGCAGCCGTGAATATGCTTTATGCGATTGATTTGGCGGTGCGCCCTGCAAATGCGCATTAAATTGGGGTGTTTAAAGCAGGTCTAATGCTTTTTCTGGTGGGCGGGCGATGACCGCTTTGCCATCGCGCACGATGATGGGGCGCTCAATTAGTTTGGGATAGTTCGCCATCGCTTTGAATAAGGCATCGTTGTCCGCATCTTTCAGATTATTATTTTTATAATCATCTTCCTTAATGCGCATCATTGCGCGGGGGGCGTTCTTTGTGCCGAGTAATACGGCAAGGGCTTTAATCTCGGCTTCATTTAATGGTGTTTTGAGATATTCGACGATATTAGGGGCGATGCCTTTATCTTCGACTATGCTCAAGGCTTGGCGCGATTTTGAACAGCGTGGATTGTGATAAATTGTGACGCTCATATCTTTGGTTACCCTTCTTCTTCTTCTTCTTCTTCTTTTGCTTATTTTTCGTTCACATTGTCGAGCAGTGCCAAAAACGCATCTTTATCGGCGAGCATCGCGCGCTGACCGAGCATGTCTTCGGTTTCTAAAGCCGCTACTTTTTCAGCAATGGCGGTGATAATAAATTGATTAATTGACGTTTTATCGGCTTTGGCGGCGCGTTTTGTTGCGCGCATTAAAGATTCCGGTAAACGCAGAGGATATTGGCTCATGATATTAGGCAGCCTTTCTTTTCTTTGCTTTCGCCTTTTTAGGGGCGGCAATTTGTTTTAATGCTTTTTTGGCGTTAAGAACGTTTAAATTCAGTGTTTCATTGGCCTGCTTATAAAGATCAGGACGAGCGACAATCACCATATCAGCCCCGCCAATATAAGCGCAGGCGATGGAGAGGTCTTTCTCAGGCTTGTTCATCACCGCATGCCATAATGGGTGACAAGGGACATAATCAGCAGATGCCGCGAAGAAGGACAGCGTTTCTTCAATCGCGCGGAATTTTAAGCTTAAATCTTGGCGTTGGTCGTAAAGCGCCTGTTCATAGGCGTATAAAAGCGGCGCTGAAAGCAATAGGCGGAACTGACCTGCCGCCAGATGGCGTAGCAATTGGTGCTCTGGCGCTGCTTTGCTGCGTAGTCCGGCGATTATGATGTCAGGTTCAATCACATATTTCATATCTGAATCTTAACAGCTTGGCGCGAAGGGACAATATAGCAGATGCGCCGAGAGGGGCGGAGTCCACAGTTAAAACGCGCTGTTAACATAATCTTTACCCCTGTGGTTTATATTTTAGCTAATGTGAATATAGAGAAATTTTAAAAGTGGCAGCATCCGGAATAGGGCCTAACGTATGAGCGAAGAAGATCAAGATAAGAAAAAAGATGGCTTAGAGAGCAATTTTGGCTTTGTTGGCGGCGAGATTGATTTGGATACGCAAAGCCAGTCTTTAGAAAATCTGACTTCCCCTGTTATGGGCGCAGGCCTTGATGTTGAAGATAAAGACGGGGATTATAACGCTGAGTTTTTTGCAGGGATCGATTTTAGCGGTGAAAGCAAAATAGGCATGCGCGGCGAATATAATTTGTTTGATAAAGAGGCCGATGAAGATAATGGCTTTTCTTATGATATTGATGCCGTGGGCAATGTGATGTATGCAACGCGGGCAGGCGGTTTTGTCAGCGCGATTGGGCTGCAAGCCGAAGCGGTGATGTTAGAAGGCCACCTCAAAACACAGGCGAGCGCTGGCTATGTGAAGTCGGCAGATTCCGACCAGAGCGGCTTTTACAGTCAAATCCGCGCGGATGTTGATTTTTCAAAAGATGAATGTACGGGATTCATGCAAAAAGGCTGCTTGACCAATTTGGCGCAGGCAACATTCCCGCCTGAGGGCGGCTATCAGTTCCGTAATGAATTTTTGCACGATATTGTCTATCAAGGGCAGAAATTAAATATACGCGCGGGCCCATCACTCGAGATTAATTCTGAGAATAATGAAGTTGTGCCTGGTGTGGCGCTACGGGTTGATTTCGACCTATAAGATTTTGGCCTAGCGCTTATTCTGCTGTGACTTTCTGTAAATCAGCCTCAGCCTTTATCCAACTTGCCAAATATTCATCTAAAGGCGGCTTTTCGCGCGCGCTATCGCCGGCTTCTTGTAAAAAACGCGCGGTAGGGAGTAATTTCTTTGTATCCCCGCCATCAAAAAAGCTGCCTTTGACAAGGGCGATAGCGGCGACTGCGCCGTCTTTTTTTCCGCCTTTAATAATGAAACGCTGTTCCATATAAAACCAGCCACCATCCCAATATTTTACGTCAGTGGTTAAGGTAAACTTTTGAAAAGGCAGCAAAGGAATACGGTAGCGTATTGTGCTAGCGCCAAGGACAGGTAGCCATTTTTTCTCGGTAATTACTTTGAACATACCGCTTTGTAGTATTAAATCCATGCGCCCTAAATCCATTAAGGCCAAGTAACGCGCGTTATTCATATGGCGGTTAACGTCTAAATCAAATGGCCAAACAGTGAATGATAATGCGCCTTTCTCGGTCAGAGACTTCTTAGGTGTTTTTTTGAAAAAATGCGAAAGTAAAAGCGCAATTAAGCGGAAGTATAAATTCATGTCCTGTCATTTCAGTTAAGGGCTTATTTATAAGAGGCGGATAAATAGGCACTGCGTTAATATTGCATTAATGATTATAGGGCTAGTATTGGCCTATGAGAAGCACTATATGCAACATATTACATGCGGCTTTTATCGCGCCATTTACATCTCTCTCCCTTTGTATTGTATATTTGGGGGCGTTTGTTTCTATGACTGGCATTACGGCGGTGCAATTATTTATGGTGTTTGATTTTGCTTCCCTCGGTATGTGGGCAGTGATGGAGCATTTTGTTGTGCGCTCTTTATTTGTTTCGATGATGATTATGCCGCTTTGGCTTTGGGTCTCGACAGTTATGCCGTTTAAGAATTATGCTTATCTCGTGCTCGGCGCGCAGGTCGTTACAGGCGCAATGCTATTTTTAGTCGGGCAGGATGCGCCTGTGTGGATGTCGACGCTGCTGTTTTCAATTTCTGTTTCATCTTACTGGACAATTTTTCATCTAATGATGTCTTTTTCAGTCAGTGATGATAATTCGGCTAATGAGGTTTGCATGGCGGATGCGGGCGTAACCGCAGGGGTGCTTCTGGGTAGTATTTTGGGCGGGCTTGCCTTGACGTACGGCCTTGGCGTACAGACGTTTATTCTCGGTACAGTGATGATGTTTATTGGTACGTTGATTGTCAGCGTTTTGATATATCAAAAAGTCCAAAAAGGCGAATTTGCTTTGCGATTCTTAAGCGAGGGCGAGGAATTATCATGGCGTAATGTTAAGGGGCAAAGTAAAAATATTTATTCAACAGCCTATGAAGGCGCGTTCCAAGTTGTTGCGGATTTCTTGGCGCCGGTTTGGCTTAAGTTAATGTCGGTAAGCGCCCTTGGCGTGGGCATTTTAAGCGCGGCTAAAATTGGTTTGAAACTCCTCGTTTCGCCGATTGTTGGTCACTTCGCAAATCAAGGGTCTGATGCAAATGCTAGTCATAGCCATGATTTAGAAATTGGCCTTGCGCTCAAATGTGCGGGCTGGTTGCCGTGGCTGTTTATGCAGAACCCAATGCTTTATGCGTTTTCAAGTCTATTTTGGACGGGCGGTCAGCATTTCTTTAACATTGGCCTTGCAAGCCGCTGGTATAAGCAGCGCTCCGTCTTTAAGCTTGCATTGCGCGAATTTTCTTTAGGGCTAGGGCGTTTAATGGCGACACTGGTCGCTGTGCCGCTGCTATACTGGTCGATGCATTCTTATATTGTTTTTTCTATCCTGCTTTCAACGTTGATGCTGTTTACCACAAGCTTTGGTAAAAGCATCGCTACGCAGCACATGTCACCTTTATTGATGCGCTTGCGCCGCGCGGCCTAAAGCTAAACAGAGCCCCACTTGTTAGCGTAGGGCAGGAATAATCGCCGCGATGGCGCTGCTTGTAATGCTACGCTTATCTTGATCTGTATTGATTTTTGTCCAATTAACGTCGCCAGTTCCGGCCTTTATCTGCAGGTCAATCACCATGCTATTCGCATCTGAAATGGTTTTCCCATTTGCGGCGCGGGCATCAGCACGCTGCTTTATGGTGTCGATAGGTGCTTCAAGCCACAGGCCAATAAACTTCACGTTATTGTCATGGGCAAGGTTTTCAATATCGGCGCGTGTTTCTGGTTTGGCGAAAGTGGCGTCAACAATAATGATTTCACGGTCAAAATTTTCTTTAATGTTCGCGAGCATTTTTTCATGAGCTTTCGCGCCGTAAGCGGAGCTGTAAGCTTCAACAGGAAGCGGGCTGTAAAGGTCAGGCTCTTGGCCATTTTCTTGTGCCCAAAGCGTTTTACGCACAATGTCAGAGCTAATGCTCGCATTGCTTGGCGGATTAGCAAATTGTGCAAAAATTTGTGAAAGATTATCGCTAAGCGTGGTTTTACCTGTGCCTGATAGGCCGCCAATGGCAATAAGCGTTGTTTGCATTTGTGACATGAATTCTCTCCCTTGTGATAAGGGGGTTATAAAGAAGCGCGCGACTTATGTCAACATTTAGAACGGCTGGCGGCGGTGATAAATGCTTTAATCTTGTCATTATCCTTTACGCCGCGTGCGCGCTCTACGCCTGATGAAACATCAACGGCGCTAGGGCGCAGTAATGCGATGGCCTCGCTAACATTATCGGGGGTTAGGCCGCCGGCGAGCATCCATGGCAAGGAAATATTTTGGTTTTCTAGCAGTGTCCAATCAAAATTTATACCATTGCCGCCCGTGAGTTCTTGCTTGTCACTCGGCTTGGCATCAAAAAGTAGCCAGTCGCAAACGGGTTCATAGCGCTCAATTTGCGCCAGATCATGCGCCGCACTGATTGGGATGGCCTTCATAATGGGCTTTTCATAGCGCTGCTTAATATCCGCGCAGCGCGCGGGGCTTTCATCGCCGTGGAGCTGTATAATATCAAGATGAGGGCTGATCGCATCAAGCTGCGTATCTTCTGGATCGACAAACAGGCCAACGCAGCGCGTCGTCGTGGATAGTGCGCGAATGTAACGGATCAACGCAAGCGCTTTTTCGGGGGCAATATAACGCGGTGAAGCGGGATGGAAAACAAGGCCAATATAAGATGCGCCAGCTCGGATGGCGGCTTCAGCGGCGGCGGCCGTGGTGATGCCGCAAATTTTGACTTGGCAGCTTGTCAGGGGGCAATTTGTTGTGGCGCTATGGGGCATGTCTTATAGGCTTTCTAAAATATCTATCGCAGCTTGTCTTGGGTCAGCGGCCTTGGTAATCGGTCTGCCAATGACTAAATGCGTCGCGCCAGATTTCAGCGCGCCATGTGGTGTCATGACCCTTTTTTGGTCGTTATTTGCACTGCCCGCAGGGCGAATGCCGGGGGTCATAAGGGTAAAATCATCACCGCAAATAGCGCGTAGCGCCGTGATTTCATGAGCGGAGCAAACAACGCCGGCAAGCCCTGCTTGCTGCGTTAGTTTGGCAAGGCGAAGGACTTGATCTTGCACAGGCGTGCGCTGCCCGACCGCATCAAGGCGCTCTGCGTCCAATGCGGTGAGCACCGTTACGGCAAGAAGTTTTGCGGGATTGTCTGCGGCGTTTACGGCTTCTAGGGCGCGCTCCATCATTTCTAAGCCGCCCGAAGCATGTAAGTTGGTGTAATCAACGCCAATGTCGCTGAGCGTGCGCAATGCGGCGGCAACAGTATTGGGAATGTCGTGGAATTTGAGGTCGAGGAATATACTTGTATTCGGACGTTTATCACGCACAGCGCCAACGCCTCGTGCGCCCTGCGCCATAAAAAATTCTAAACCTAATTTAATGCCAATCGGTAAACCATCAAGTTTAGCGCTGAGGGTGAGAGCGTCATCTAAACTGGCGACATCACAGGCGCAATATATTCTCGGTAGCTCTGACATGTTCTTCCTTTTTCTTATTAGCCTGTTTAATGCGCCATTAATTTAGCGCAAAAAAATAGCCCCGCCAATATCTGGGGGGGCTATTTTTAAAATCTTTAATCACGGATGACTTATTTCTTGTCGCCTTCGTTAAGCGCTGCGCCAAGAATATCACCAAGAGATGCACCTGATTCTGTTGAACCGAACTCATCCATTGCTGCTTTATCTTCGTCAAGTTCACGTGCTTTAATAGACAAGCCAAGCTTGTGAGATTTTGCATCAACAGTAAGAACTTTCGCGTCAAGTTTTTCACCAATTGCGAAACGGTCAGGGCGTTGTTCTGAACGCTCACGAGAAAGGTCAGCCTTTTTAATGAAGCCAGTAAGCTTGTCATTAACAGAGACTTCAACGCCTTTATCGTTAACTTCTGTGATTGTACCAGTAACCACTGCGCCTTTTGCGATGCCGTCAAGGGCGCCTGCAAATGGGTCGTCAGAAAGTTGCTTGATACCAAGGGCAACGCGCTCTTTTTCAGCATCAATGTCAAGGATCTTAACTTTAACGCTATCACCTTTGTTGAATGCTTTAAGCGCTTCTTCGCTTTGGTCTTCCCAAGAAACGTCAGATAGGTGAACCATGCCGTCAATATCGCCAGGCATACCAACAAACAGACCGAACTCAGTGATGTTGCGAATTTCGCCTTCAAGTTCTTGACCTGGTTTGTGGTTCTCAGCGAATGATGACCATGGGTTATCTTGACACTGTTTAATACCAAGAGAAATACGACGTTTTTCTTGATCAACGTCCAGAACCATAACTTCAACTTCTTGTGAAGTAGAAACGATTTTACCTGGATGTGCGTTTTTCTTTGTCCAAGACATTTCTGAAACGTGGACAAGGCCTTCAATGCCGTTGCCAAGCTCAACAAATGCACCGTAATCAGTGATGTTTGTAACGCGACCTGTGAATTTGCTGCCAACAGCGAACTGTGATGCAACGCCTTCCCATGGGTCAGTTTCAAGTTGTTTCATACCAAGTGAAATACGCTGTGTTTCTTGGTTGTAACGAATAACTTGTACGTCGATAGTTTTACCAACTTCAAGGACTTCTGATGGGTGGTTAACACGTTTCCAAGAAATATCAGTAACGTGCAATAGACCATCAACACCGCCAAGATCAATAAATGCACCGTAATCAGTGATGTTTTTAACAACGCCTTGAAGAACTTGACCTTCGCTAAGGTTCTCCATAAGGTCGCTGCGCGCTTCCTGACGGCTTTCTTCAAGTACAGCACGACGAGAAACAACAATGTTGCCGCGTGTCTTGTCCATTTTAAGAACGTAGAATGGCTGTGGTGTACCCATAAGTGGTGATACGTCGCGTACTGGACGGATGTCAACTTGTGAACCTGGTAGGAACGCAACAGCGCCGCCAAGATCAACAGTGAAACCACCTTTAACGCGGCTAAAGATAATACCTGTAACGCGTTCGTTTGCTTCATGTTGTTTTTCAAGTTCAACCCAAGCTTCCTCACGGCGTGCTTTTTCACGGCTGAGGCTTGTCATGCCGTCACGGCCTTCCATACGTTCGATGAATACGTCTACTTCATCGCCGATTTTAAGGTCGAGATCTTCACCAGGTTTAGTGAATTCACGTAAATCAACGCGGCCTTCAGATTTCAAGCCAACATCGATAATTGCAAGGTCAGATTCAAAGCCAACGACTTTACCTTTAACAACCTTACCTTCAAAATTTTGAGTTTCGCCAAGAGACTCAGCAAGAAGAGCTGCAAACTCTCTTGATTCTTCTTGGTCTAATAGATTAGCAGCAATATGTGCCATGTTTTAGTTTCCTTTCAAGTTAATATCTACATATAAAGTGATTGTTTAAGGGTCAATAGCGCGCTTACCATATGGGAACTAACCCCAAAATAAACGTCACTTGCCCATCACTCTAGTATGCGCTTGCGGGTGTTGTACGCGATTAGCCCATAAATATCAAGCCTTTGAATCGAAGAATCGCTAAAAAAAGCGATAATTTTGCGCTATATGGAAATTACATTGACATAACACGGAGTGTTGGCGTATAAAAGCCATTCAATCTTGGTCTGTTGAAGCCGAGATGTAGAAAGAATATATAAGGGACAATAGCCATGGTGAGCAATTTAAACACAGCGCATTTATCAAGCATAAACGACAAAGATTCTGCCGCTGCGCAGCAGGCTATATCCCTTGCTGACAATTTAAAATCCCTTGTGCTACACAGCGCCGATCCTTATATCCAGAGCGCAATGAAGGGCGCGGGTAAGAAGCCCTTCAAAGAAAAGCCGCAAAGCTACCTTGATGCTTTGGGCATGATATTCAAAGCAGCGCAAGTTACCCGCCTTGCCACATTGATGCGCGGCCTTTCTGATGTGTCATTTACTTACGAGTTTGTCGAGCAATTCTATCATGATGGCGAGCTTGGTTCGTCGTATTATAAAATCCCCGAAAAAAGCTATAAAAGAGGAGCGCATCAAGGTTTATTGAGTGATAGCCACAACGAAAAATTTATTGCAGATTTAATCGTTGGTTATGAGAAGGATGTGAGCATAGACGCGCAAGGTGTTGAAAACTGGGTAAATAATTTGCGTCCATGCGGGGGGCGCTCTGTATTAAACTCTGTATCAAGTTTACATGCGCAATTGGATGATTTATTAGAGCCTGTTTGCCGCAATAAAGCCATATCAGGGGCAGAACAGAACTTCACAGGAGAAGTTTTTTTCAAGCAGCGTGAAACGGTACTAAGCCTCTGTGAAAATGATGCAGATTATAACGTTAAGCCAGAAGCAATAGACGGTTTGCAGAAATTTGCTGAGGGAATCATGTTGGATGCAGCGCGCCTGCAATCTTATTTAGATGAAAATACGCACGTACAAGGCGATAAGGCCGCGGCGCTGTTACCTGAAATTAAGGCTGGGCTTGCAAGCCATCAGGCGACATTATCGGCGGAAGGCACAGGGCTGTCAGCTATACTGATGAATTACACCACACAGACCAGACGTATCGCCGCGCAAAAGGAGTTGCTTGCAAATTACAAAAATATGGTCGCACGTGAGCGATATATCAATGTGCTTGAAGGCGGCGGTTATGATCATTTGATTATAAGCGCGAGCATACAAAACACCGCGCTTGATTATATTGATTTGTCCCTCGAATGCCTTGAGTATGAGGAGGGTGGTGTGCAGGATTCTGCTGTTACAGCGAAACGTGATCAGAAAAAAGAACAGCTTGAGGCGCATTACCAAAAAGCCGATGCACTGAACCAAACAATTGCTTTTTTAAAAGCGCCGCACATTGCTGCGCTTGAGGGCGCTGCGGTATCGGCGTTTTCGCATGATACATGTGCGTTAATGGATAATGCGCTGCATTTAGCGCAAGATTGCGCGCTTCAAATTGAACAGAAATTTTACTGTGCGCTCAAAGCGAGCGGTAAATATGGCGAAGCAAATTTAATGGCGGCCTTTATCGCAGCAGCACAGAGCAAAGAGCCGATAAATGTCACTATCGCGCCGCAAGACCCTGAACAAGAAAGTGGCGTTGTGCCAGCTATAGAAATTATTGAACGCCCAATGGCAGAAAAAATAAATGCGCTGCTTAAGGCCGACTTAATGATGCATGGCTGGGATGGTGAAGCGCCTGAGGGCTGGGCAGAAAAGAACATGCCCGATAACGGCGTGCTGACCCATTACGAAAACCATCCATATACATGGCTTAGCGCGTTTTACCAAAGCCCTTCGCCGTTAAGCGCGAGCGAAGGCTTTGTTGAAAAAGACCTTGCGCATCGTATGGACTGCATTAAAAATATCGGTCAGTACCTTACCAAAGCGAAGCCGCATGTTGATCGCGCGGCGCAAGCGAATATTGAAGATACACTCGTCCTTATTGGCGGGCAGCTATGGCCTAAATTAGCGGAGATGCAAGCGGCGTGCGGTTTTGCAGGTAACGCCGGAAATGATAATGAGCCCGCGCAAGCATCTGCGAAAACAAATCGGGGCTATATGCCACATACCGGTGGTTAACGGGCTGACGGCTAAAGGGCTGGCGGCTAAAAATTCTGATATCTTGATTGCTAAATTCTGCCTCTCGCGCTACTCTCTTGCGGTAGAGCAATAGATATTTCAGGAAGCCACACGCCATGACGCAGCCCCTTAAACATGACCATATCCTCATCCTCGATTTCGGATCACAAGTGACGCAGCTCATCGCGCGGCGCGTGCGTGAAAGCGGCGTGTATAGTGAAGTGTGGCCGTTTAATGATGCAAGCCTTGAAAAAATTAAGAACTACAACCCCAAAGGTATTATTCTTTCTGGTGGCCCCTGTTCAGTAAGTGATGAAAACGCTCCCGCCGCGCCAGAGGGCTTGTTTGACCTTGGCGTGCCGGTGCTTGGCATTTGTTACGGGCAGCAAACCATGGCAAAACAGCTTGGCGGCGTTGTTGAAGGCTCAGAGCATAAAGAGTTTGGCCGCGCCATCATCGAAATTCAGGAAGATTGCGCTTTATTCCGCCATATTTGGCCTGTTGGTGGGCGCCATACAGTGTGGATGAGCCATGGTGACCGCGTTAGCGCATTGCCCGAAGGCTTTCGCATTGTCGCGGCATCCGAAGGTGCGCCCCATGCGGTGATTGCCAATGATGAACAAAAATTCTACGGCGTACAGTTCCACCCCGAAGTCGTCCACACGCCAGAAGGCGCGGCGCTTCTCAAAAACTTCACCCATCATGTTTGCGGCTGCGCGGGGGATTGGACAATGGCAGCCTTTCGCGCCGAAAGCCAAAAACGCATCAAAGAGCAAGTCGGTGACGGTCATGTAATTTGCGGCCTTTCTGGCGGCGTTGATAGTTCGGTCACTGCCGTGTTAATTCACGAAGCGATTGGTAAGCAGCTGACCTGTATTTACGTGGATACAGGCTTTATGCGCGCAGGTGAAACTGAGCAAGTTTTGGCGATGTTCAAGGAACATTATCAAATCAACCTCGTCCATGTTGATGCATCAGAGCGCTTTTTAGCTGCGCTTGATGGCGTCAGCGACCCTGAAGAAAAACGCAAACTCATCGGTAAAATCTTCATTGATATATTTGATGAAAGCGCCGATAAAATCGCCAAGGAAATGGGGCGCAAGCCTGACTTTCTCGCCCAAGGCACGCTCTACCCCGATGTTATCGAATCGGTATCTTTTAGCGGCGGCCCATCAGTGACGATTAAAAGCCACCATA
>DELD01000065.1:15745-31935 GCA_002354205.1 Micavibrio sp. UBA2705
AAAACCCACCATAATGTTGGCGGCCTGCCTGCCCATATGAAACTTGATTTGGTTGAACCGCTGCGTGAACTTTTCAAAGACGAAGTACGCCGCCTAGGCCACGAACTCGGTATGCCTGACAGTTTTATTAAGCGCCACCCTTTCCCCGGGCCAGGCCTTGCCATCCGCATCCCCGGGGCGGTGAGTTTTGAAAAGCTCGAAATCCTCAGAAAGGCAGATACCATCTACCTCGAAGAAATTCGTAATGCGGGGCTTTATGATCAAATTTGGCAAGCCTTCGCCGTCCTCCTCCCCGTCAAAACCGTTGGCGTGATGGGCGATGGCCGCAGCTATGACCATGTCTGCGCGCTCCGCGCCGTCACCGCCATAGACGGCATGACCGCCGATTTCTTCCATTTCGACCATGAATTCCTCGGCCGCGCCGCCACCCGAATTATCAATGAAGTGCGCGGGATTAATCGGGTGGTCTATGATATTACCAGTAAACCCCCTGGGACGATTGAGTGGGAGTAAAATGCCATGTGCAAAATGTTTAGAGGACTATGGGCTGCGCTGAGAAAATGTGATGCATGTGCATGTTTTTTAATAGCGGTTCTGTTGCTTTTCTCTTTGCTGTTGCTTGGTTTTGGCGTTGAACCCTTAAAAAGTTTCTTTGCTGGTTCTTTAAGGGTTAAGGCAGATAATTCAGGGGGTGGATTTATGAGTATCAGACTATTTTCGCAGGCTTAATCGCAGGTGGAATCACAGCGCTCTCTATTTGGGTAACCCTCGAGTACTATAAAAACGAACAAAAAAGACACGAAGCCGAGAAGCTAGCTAAGGCGCGTGGTTATAAGGTGAAGATGCCAGATGCTTTGAGTAAAATAAATGAATATTGCTGCAATGTTTTTAATAGTATTCATAACAAAAAAACTGAAGCTCCTTCGCCCCCCAAAGAGGAAATTGGAATTTTTCAAGATAGCGTAATGTACGTTGATGATAACTCATCAGAGGTAATAGCAAAATTTTGTAACTCTTATCAGATTCATAATTCTAGATTACGTAACTATTTAGATCAGGAAGACCGTATTGGTAACGTGACTAGAACAGAACTAGATGAGCTCGAGGCTGCTGAAGCTGTTTATGATTGCGTTCTTTTGAATGCGCTATGTAATAGACTATATGAATATGGTCGGGGTGAGGTTTCTCAGGTTGAAAGTAGCCAGATAACTATAAAAGAAATGTACTCATCATTACGGTCTGTAACTACAAGTAAGGTTTGGTTTAAAGACGATTGTGAAAGAAACGAGTATTCATATCTGCGTTGGCTATTCGAGAGAATAGAGCGCAAACATGAGGGTGATATTCCTGAACCTGATTATGTCCCGATTTTGTAATAAGGTTCATTATTATTGCTCTTGGCATGTTGCTCTTCTTGGTTCTCGACACCTTAATGCACCGCGCCACCATAAAAATACCAGCCCAAACCAATTATAAATAACGCATTGCCGTATAGTCCGTGTTCGAGTGTGACAAGGGCGAGGGAGTGTGTACGTCTGTACGTTTCGGCGAAGATTAGCCCGCCGATTAGGCTGAGGACAGGGGCGACGGGGTTGAGGTAGAGTATGTGCGCATAGGCAAAAACAAGCGCGCTTGCCACAACCATTTTGCGCCCTGCGCCGAAAAAACGGCGATAGCGGCGGAAGAAGAAGCTACAGAAAATAAATTCCTGCGGCAGGGCAGAAAGCAGCGGGTACATACACAGCAAAATCAGCACAAATTCAGGGCTGGTTTTCGGCAGGAAGAAAAGCCGCGGCGTATCATAGAAATACAGAAATGCGACCATCGCGATTGATGCTACGACCCAGCGGATCAGCAAGGGCGGCATAAAGCTTTTTTTAACCTGACGGAATTTAAACGCATCCTTTAATTCATCCGCGTAGCATATACGCATAATGATAAACCCATAAAGCGCCGCCCCCCACAGGAAGCTAAACATAAACGGCGCAGATTTGGTGAAAATAATATAGCTCGGCAAAGCAATGCAGAGAATAAGAAATTCAATCACCATAAAGGCGCGATGGGTTAAGATGCGGTGTAATGGCGCGGTCATTTTATTGCTCCCATAAGGCTTTTAAAACGCGCTGCGCTAATGGCGAGGCGGGGTCTGACATGGCTTGGTTCATCTCGCGGTGGCTAAGGCCGTCTATGATATGGGTTTCGCTTTGCCCGCTCGCTGTTTTGATCGCGGCGGTGAAAGCGTGGGTTTGCGCCACTGCGTCAGGGCGCTTGCCTGTAACGAAACAGATGAAGGGCGGCAGGTTTTTATTATCCTGCACATAGCTTATTGGCGATGCGGCTTTAATTTTCTGCGGCGTTGTACCAAATGTTGCATCAATTTTTGGCTGGACGAGGCGTTTGCCAATGACGAGGGGCGTTGAAAAATCATAGCTTGCTGTGTCATTGGGGATGACGCTTTTAAATAATAGCGGGGAGAGGCTATGCGCGGCAAGATAGCGTCCGTCCGTGGCAATCAACGCGGCAAGATGCGCGCCTGCGCTATGGCCTGCAATATGGATGCTGTGCTTATTACCGCCATATTGGTGAATATTATCATAGACCCATTTAACCGCAGCGGCGCTGTCTTCGGCCTGTGCGGGGTGTTTATCTTTGGGGGATAGGCGGTAATTTATGCTGATGAAAACCGCGCCTTTTTCGGCGTAGAATGTGCCATGTTTTTCTGCGCTTGATTTGTCGCCCCTCTGCCAGCCGCCACCATGAATGAATATTAATACGGGTTTGAGGGCTTTGAGGCCTTGTGGCGCGTAAATATCGAGTTTTTGGCGGGGGTCTGCGCCGTAAGCAATGTCTTTTTCGACTAATATATTATCGGCATATGCGACAGCGCCTGATGCGGTCAACAGTATGGTCATAAGCGCTAATGCGCCAAGACGTATATTCTGCATCGTTTTCTTCCCCGTGTTTTATTTATATAAGTATAAACGCGGCGGGCATGAAAACCCTGCACTTTCATGGGCGCTTTATATCAGGCGTTAGGGCAACATGACATATTCTTCATGAATGATTTTGCCGTTTTTCCATGTTTGAATATGCTTGCCTGTAAAGGCGTAATTTTCATTGGCTTTGGTGGTTATGTCGTAATGAAAGGTAATTTCTGCAATGTCGTCTTTGATGTTTTTTTCGATTAAAGTAATGACAAAGGCGGCGATGGATTCAACATAAGGCTTTTGTTTTACAGTGGCCTCTGCGCGGGAACTTGCAAATTCTTCGCCGTTGGAACTCATGGTAATATGTTCATCATAATATTGCTCGCCCAGTTCTAATATGCGCCCTTCCATATTCATTTTTATAAAACCGTCAACGTGCTCTTCCATGATGTGCTTTCCTTATATTTCGCCTTAATCATAAGAAGTATAACTGAAATGCCGCAATGATGCATGTTGATTTTTGTTGTCATCCGCAGTGGTGATGTGGCGCATTTTCCGTTATGATATGCGCAGCAGAACCATATGGTAAAGATAAGGGCATATTTCATGGCAATGATTTCAGTGCGCGGCTTAAACTTCGAATATCCGCCGCAAAAGATTCTAACCGATATTAATTTTGAATTGGCTGAGGGCAGCGTCACGGCGCTAGTTGGGCCAAATGGTGCAGGAAAAACGACGTTGCTGCGCTGTTTGACCAATTTAGAAGCGCCGCTTTCAGGCCATATAGAGGTTGATGGCATTGATATTCACCGCCATCCGCGCAATGCGCATCGCAAGATGGGGTATTTGTCTGACTTTTTTGGTCTGTATAATGATTTAACCGTCCGTCAGTGTTTAACTTATACGGCGTGGTGTCAGAAACTGCCTAAGTCCGAAGTGCATAAACGCGTTGAAGTGGTCGCCGAGGATGTTGAAATTACAGATTATCTTGATCAAAAAGCAGGCAGCTTATCGCGCGGCTATCGTCAACGTCTTGGCGTTGGCATGGCGATGATCCATGAGCCGAAAATTTTGTTTTTGGATGAACCGGCATCAGGGTTAGACCCTGAAGCGCGAGTCAATTTATCAGCCTTTATTGTCCGCCTACAACAGCGCGGCATGACGATTATTGTTTCTTCGCATATATTGGCGGAATTAGAAGATTACTGCACAGATATGTTGGTTATCCGCGATGGTGAAATACGCTCGCATGTTAAACTTTCGGAGCATCAATCCGCGCAGGTGACGCGCATTGAAATGAGCTTGTTGACGCAGAACGCCGCGCATGTAGAACTGATAACGGCGCATCCTGAAGTGAGCCAGTGTTACCAAGAGGGTGAAGGGGTGCAATGTGATTTTACAGGGGATACCGCCGCACAGAGCGCATTTTTGAAATACTTAATTCAGCATGATGTCCCTGTATTACGTTTTGTGCCGATGGCACGGACATTAAAATCGGCCTATATGGATTTGGCGAAAACGTCAAAAGGGGAGCAAAGCGTATGATTATCATTAACCCTGAATTTCATCGTAATTTATGGCTTAAATTTTCTACTTTCCGCCTTGCGGCAATGCCGATCTTCTTGCTTGGTTATTTATATATTGCAGGCACGTCATGGGGCGCAAGTGATGCGGTATTGTTTAGCACGACATTGCCGATTTGTTTTATCGTTTTGTGTATATTTGGTACTTATGAAGCGGCAAAAGCACTGCGCAGTGAAATAAAGGGTAATACGTGGGATTTTCAAAAAATGTCAGCGATTGGCCCGTGGCAGCTTGCTATTGGTAAATTATTTGGCGCGACGTCCTATGCGTGGTATTTCGGTATTCCTTTATTGGCCGTGATGGCGTTTAATTATCCGCATGACGCATTTGGCGTGGCAACGCCGTCAGTGGGTGTGTTCTTAACGGCGAGCGTATTGGGCGCAGTATCTGGCCATGCAAGCGCTTTGTTGATTTCACTCGCCAGCCTGCATTCCAAACGGATGCGGGTAATTTTGCCGCTGATTATCGGTATTGCGGTGGCAAGCTGGGTATTTAAAGCGATTATTGGCTATGATTTGCCTTTTGCGGCAATGGGAGGCGCTGATGGGGCGGTGCGTTGGCATGGTTTTACGGTAAGCAAAACACATTTTGATTTATATAGCGTTTTATTTGTGCTGTTTTGGGTCGTCGTTGCGATACAACGCTTGCTGCGTTTAGAGCTGCAATATAAAAATGCACCGCTTGTTTGGGGCGCATTTGTTCTCACTGTGGCTATTTATATGGCGGGGTTCTACCCACAGGGGGGTGCCTTGATCCCTGAGAAGTTTACAGCCGCGATGCAGTACTGGCTTGCTTTTTCTGTCGTGGCCTTATTGCTTTATATCAAAATGCTGGAAGAATCGAAAGATATCATGCCGTATAAGCGCTTTGTTGCGGCGTGGCGGGCGCGTGATTGGTCGCTTGCCTTTCTTAATGTACCGCGCTGGGCGGTGACGCTGTGCTTTGCTTTGCCCCTTTTGGCGACGCTGCATATGTCTTTCCCTTCTGAAGGCGGGCGCATTGAATTTTCACTGTTTGACTTAGGGCTTGGCATGTTGCTGTTTACTTTACGCGATGGCCTTGTATTACATGCGGTGTTGCTTGGCGGCACGGGGCGCTTTGTTGGCTTTAAGTTACTGTTTTATTATTTTGTGATGTATTTCTTGGCAATCAGCGCGACGCTTGATGGCGCATTTGAAACGCGCGAGAGCTTTGAAGCCGCGTTTATGAGCGGCGGCGGCATTAGTTTCTTTTTACCGACAGGTACAGGCGGGTTTATCAGCTCATGCGCTGCGGTTGCGCTGCAATGTGTTGGCGCGGCGTGGTTTTTGAATTACCGTCTAAAATTATTTACCAAAGAAAAATAAAATAAGGGAAAAATAATATGGGGTTTGCGCTATTTAAAGCATTGCTGTCTGGGCTGATTGTCTCTGCCGTGTCTGAAGTGACCAAGCGCAGCGCTGCCTTGGGGGCGCTTGTGGCTTCGCTGCCGATTATTTCTGTGCTGGCGATGATTTGGATTTGGGTTGAAACGAAAGATACAGAGCGTATTGCTGCCCATGCTGAGGCGACGTTTTGGATGGTTCTGCCATCGCTGCCGATGTTTTTGGTGCTGCCGATATTGCTGCGTAGTAACGTACCGTTTTATGCGGCGCTTTCCTTGTGTTGCGCCCTTACCACCGGACTGTATTTTGTGATGGTCTGGCTTATGAAGAAGTTTGGCTTTGGATTCTAAGGCGAATGCTTTCGCGTGATGATGTGCATAGTGGCGCAGATTTTACCTTAATGGCCTTTGTAATTTGTGGCGGCGCACCGAAACGGTAGTAACGGTTATATATTGTCAGCCCAACAATCGTAAAGGCCGCTAAAAAATCAACACCGAAAACGAGCATCGTCACGGGGTCGCGTAGGACGACAATGGCGTAGGTAAAAGATACGCAGGCTTCCGCAGTCCAAAGTAGCCAAGTGGTGATCGGTGTGCTTATTGAATGTCCGGTAGACTTAATTAGCGTATAGATTTGCGGGCCATATCCAAAAGCTGCAATGGCAGCCATAAAAGAATAGGCAAGGATCAGATAGTCTTGAAATGAATGTAATAATAATACTTTCATATATCGGATGATAAAGGGTAAAGCTTAAGATAGCCTAAAGAAAGCTGATATAGAGCCCATAAAACACGATAAGTGCGGCGCTGTTGATGAGGACAAGGGTAAAAGGCTTGGCGCCTTGCTGACAAAGCGCTTTGAGCGATGTTTTTAGGCCGACTGCGCTGAGGGCAATAATCAGCGCCCAATGGCTCGCCGCCTGTAGCCATAAACGTAACGCTTCAGGAATAAATCCAAGCGCGTTGAGCGTCAGCAATGCAATAAAGCCCAATAGGAAAAGCGGAAAAGTAAATTTTGTCGCTTCAGCGTTTTCAGAGGTGTTTTCTTTGTGCTGCGTTTTATTGATGTAAATGCCGAGCGCGATAAGGACGGGAATTAACATGAAAACGCGGATCAGCTTAACGAGCACCGCTTGATCACCAATTTGTGGCGAGAGGCTATAGCCAGCCCCGACCACTTGCGCGACGTCATGAATTGTGCCGCCAACGAACAGTGCAGCTTGTTGATCGCTTAAGTTAAAAAATGGCAAGATAAACGGATAAAGTATCATCGCCGCTGTACCAATGGCAGTCACGGCAATTATCGCGGCGGCTGTATTGTGTTCGCTGTCTTTACCCTGCGTCAATAAGGCGGCAATCGCCATCGCAGCTGATGCGCCGCAAATCGCCGTTGCGCCGCCAAGTAATAGGCCAAGGCTGCGGTCAACTTTAAGGGCTTTCGCCGCGATGAGGCTGATGATGATCAGCGCGAAGGTCACAATGACGATAAAAAGAATCGTGCCTGCACCAAGCGCCGCAAGGTCAGAAAATACAAACCGCGCCCCGATCAGCACAACGCCAAGGCGCAAAATTGTTTTGGCGCTAAAATTAATGCCCGCATTCAGGCGCTTATCAGAACAAAAAGGATTAAGGGCAAAGCCGCATGCAAGGCAAACCAGCATCACAGGCCAGTGTAAAGACAGCGAAATATATTTCGCCGCCATCGCGATTAAAACGCAGAGCGCGATACCAAGAAGGTGTTTTTTAGCGTTAAGAAGGCTCTGTGTATTCATGGCTTAAACTCATGTAATCTCGTGATTTTTAACGTCTATATCTTTGATAGCAATTTATTCGCGCCGCGCCTATATAAAAATAGAAGTTACTTTTTGCTTGCGCTTATTATGTAAACTGTGTTAGCTTTCCTTAACAAAAAAGAACAGCCATTATAAGGCTTAAAGTTTCAGCGAGTTGTTAAAAAAGGCCTGTGTTTTCACAGGCCTTTTTGCTTTTAATAATGCTTACTTTGGCTGCGCTTACTTATACCTGTGATTGGCATTTGTCATACAGGCGATGTTTTATGGCTGCATATCGCTTGCCGTTTTTGCAAGGCGTACCATTTGAATAAACTCCGCGCGGTAGCCGAAAGGGTCATCACCTTTGGCAGCGTTGGCAAGGGCAATGACATCGTCATAAGACATATTGCCTGTATATTTGCCGCCTTTTAATATTTGTGCGAAGCTGGCTACGGCTGTTGCAAACTGCGTTTCTGTGTTATTTGCGTTATTTTCCTGCGTAATTGGCTGCGTCATTAATTTTGAAACATCTTCTTTGGGCAGTTTGTAGCGCATTTTTAAGAAAGCGATTTCTTGTTCGAAATTTTGCTCATTATAAATGTTATCCGCGTTATATTTTTTTTCTGCTGTTTCTTCGTCCTTCTGTCCGTAACGCAGCGGGTCAACGCTTTGCACCGCGCCTACTGGGGTGATTTCATAAATCGCAGTAACGCTATGGCCTGCGCCAATGTCGCCCGCATCCACGGCGTCATTATTAAAATCTTCACGGTTAAGGGCGCGTGTCTCGTAACCAACAAGGCGGTATTCTGAAACGCGCTCTGGGTTAAACTCAATTTGGAATTTAACGTCTTTGGCTATCGGGAATAATGAAGATGTCGCTTCTTCGACCAGCACTTTACGCGCTTCGCTTAAGGTGTCGATATATGCCGCTATGCCGTTACCGTTTTGTGCAAGGGCTTGCATCATATCATCATTATAATTACCCTGACCAAAACCAAGCACAGAGAGAAAGACTCCTTTTTCGCGCTTACGTTCAACAAAATCTTTAAGTTCTTCACGGTTATTAATGCCGACATTGAAATCACCATCGGTGGCAAGAATGACGCGGTTAACGGCGTTATCGTCAAAGTTTTGTTCCGCGAGCTGATAGGCAAGGTTAATGCCTGCTGCCCCCGCTGTCGAGCCGCCCGCGCTTAGGCGGTCAAAAGCGGCAATGATTTTCGCTTTATCTGAGACTTTTGTGGGTTCAAGTACCGTACCGGCCGCGCCGGCGTACACCGCAATGGATACGGTATCATCTGGTTTAAGGCTGCTGAGCAGCATTTTCATTGAATTTTTAACAAGCGGTAATTTATCAGGGCTGTTCATTGAGCCTGATACGTCGAGTAAGAAAACAATATTGCTATTAGGTTGTGCGCCTGTAAACTCATAGCCTTTAATGCCGATATGCATTAACTGCTTGCCAGCATTCCACGGGCTCTCGGTTATCGTGACGCTTGGCTTAAATGGCTCTGATTTATCTGTAGGCGTGTCGTAATCATAATCAAAGTAATTAATTAGTTCTTCGACACGTACAGCGTCTTTTTGGGGCAGTACGCCATTATTTAACTGTCGACGTACAAAACTGTACGATGCGGTGTCAACATCAGCAGAAAATGTTGATACGGGATCAGCCGTGACGGATTTAAATGGGTTTTCGATAAAGTCTGAAAACTTATCGCGCCCAGTGTCTTGATAATGGTTGGGCACGATATCCGCAGGGGCTAGGGCGATCATGCTATCTGCTTCATGCATAATGCCTGTGAAATTGGTGCTGCTTGGCGAAGTTGGCGCTATCATTGTACGTGCGGCGACAGCTTCATCTTTACTGCGCATGGGCACGGCTTTGCCTTCAGCTATGCCATGCTGGCGCTGCATTTTAGCCTGTTCTTTCTGTGGCGCATTTTTATGCCCGCTAAGTTGATCTGCTTTTTCTTTTGGCGCAGGGCTAGAGCTTGGCTGCGGGGCGAAACTTTCTTGCTCTACGAGAGCGCTTTCATTACTCATCTGGCTGCGCGTTTCTGTGCGTCCTTTGTTTTGTGGCGCGGCGTTGCCTGCGGAGAGTGTGTCTATGGCTGCGTGTTGAGCAAACTGGCTTTGAGCCGAAAAATTAGGCGCAAGCTGTAGGCCAATGCCAGCGACGATTATAACGGCTGCGGCAGTGGCCATGCCACCATAGATGAATTTTTTGTGTGATCTCTGTTCCATAGTATTTCGCTTTCTCTTATTGGTTTGTGTGTTGCTGTTACCCATAAGACGAGAGAGGATTTGAAATCCTTGGAATTTTTTTTCTTTTCTTGCCGCTTTTTCTTTCTGTACGCTGTCAAACTCAGCCATGGCAAGGTTTAACGCGCGTTTTTTCGCGTTTGTATCAATGACTGGCGTGTCGATATTCTTTAATATGTCATCGCGCTTTTGATCATCCATAGCTTTGTTCCTCTTTAAATTGCGCGCTTATCTTTTTGCGTGCTTCGTGGACGCGCCACGATATTGTACTTTCTTTGCAGCCAAGGGTTATTGCGGCTTCTTTATGCGATAACCCCTCACTGAGGACAAGGATAACCGCATCCTTTTCACCCTCTGGCAGCTGATATAGCGCATTTATGACCTGTTTGGCGTAAAGCTGATCTTCGCTTTTGCTCTCGGTCTTTACGCGCTCTAACGTATCTGGGTTTGGCGTGGGGTGGCGGTTTTGGCTTTTATACCAGTCTTTGCCGCAATTTATCACCAAACGGTAAAGCCAGCTTGTAAAGGCGGATTTGCCGTCATATTTGCCAATAAACCGCGCGAGCTTGATGCAGGCATCTTGCGTAATATCTTCGGCATCATTTGCGTTTCCGCACCATTTACAGGCGAATTTAAAAATAACGTCATAATAATGATTGATCAGCCGTTCAAAGGCATCGCGGTCGCCTGATTTGGCGGCTGTGACCAATGCATCTTCGCTTTTCTTATCCATATTGCTTCCTAAGCCTTATGCTTAACTATAAGACGATGGCTAGTATATATTCCTTTGAAAAAAATTATTAGTGCTTTTAAAGGAATTTTTAAGAGTAATAAATTATGCTTTTTATATTGCGTATATGTAATATAGATGCTATATTGTCATATAAATTGAATAATAAGAATAAATTCAAAATAAATAATTTAACAGGTTAAGGTGCGCGGGGGCGTTGTGGCAAATTATATCAATCCTATTTTAGCGTTAGTTGCAACTGGTCATGGCTATGATAAGCATGTGCTAGGTCAAGGCGAAGGCGGCGAGAAAGAATTTTCTGAGCGTCGTTTCGGCCCACGCATAAATATTGCGTCTTATAAAGATGCGGCGAAAATGCTGCATGATATTGTCCACGATAAAAATAATACGACGGTTGCGTATAATCCTGATGATGGTTATTTGAGTTTCGTTAATACGGCGAAAAACGTCCTTGTAGCCTTAAATGGCGGCGTTAAAGGCGGGGATTGCGGGACATTCATGCGCCCACATAACCCATCAAACAACCCAGAAGTGGCGCTGAATTGTTTAATGCGTAAGACACAGACCTATTCTTCATCCGATGATGCTTATAAAATTTCGAATGATCCTGATGAAATTATGGCGATAATCGAAGATTTTTCAAATAATATCCGCCCTTCAAAGGTTGCTTTGGAGCGTTTAAAATCACCAGAAGTGCAAGACGTATGCAAGACGCTTTCGCTGCGTGATAAGTTCTTGGCTGAGCGCGAAGAAAAAGCCGCCGCTGAAGCGGAAGAAAATACTGTCGCAAACCGTTTCTTAAAAGTTGCGAAACGCGCGGACGAATCAGATTACGAGATTAAAGTCGGCGATAATGGTTGCAGCACAATTACTTATTTGGCGAAAGACGATGTCGCGGAAATTCAGCTTGGGCAAAAGCAGACTAATCGCGTTCTTTCGACTTTGGGCATGAGCGCCTAAATTACGGATAATTCTCAATTTTACCAAAAGCAATAAAATGCGGATTACGATATGCGGGTTTGTTATAGCGTAAATCTTGCTTCGTATCCTGCGTAATGATGCGCCCACCTGCCGCTAATAATACGGCGTGGCCTGCGGCGCTATCCCATTCCATTGTTGTGCCGTTGCGTGGATATATATCGGCTGCGCCTTCGGCGACAAGGCAAAATTTAATCGAACTCGACATGGTTTTTATGGCGGCAATGCTGTGTGACTTTATAAAGGCATCATCGGCGGGGCTACCATGTAGGCGGCTTGCGACTAATGTTAAATCTTTATTTTCTGTGGCGCGGGCGCTAATTTGCTGCGTGCCGTGTACTGGCGTGTCCTTATAGGCTTTTCCATCATCGCCTGTATAATATGTGGTGTCTGATAGGGGGATGTAGACAACGCCGAATACAGGCATGCTGTCTTTGATTAAGGCGATATTTACCGTGAACTGGCCTGTTTGGTTGATAAAGCTTTTTGTCCCATCCATCGGGTCGAGTATCCAAAAGGTTTCTCCCGCTTCTTCATTATGGGCGCTTTCTTCGGATATAATCGGAATGTCGGGGGTTAGGGCGCGTAGCGCGGCGGTTATATGGCGGTTTGATGCAATGTCAGCTTTGGTGACGGGGGAGTAATCGCTTTTATGGGCAATGTCTGTGTCTTGTCCGTAATGACGGAGTAATATCTCTCCTGCGCCTTTAGTGATGGCGATAATATCACTAGCTGTATAATCAGCGGCATTGGCGGCGTTAAACGGCGCGGATAAAAAACACAGAATAGAGAGCATATAAGCGATGGTTTTCATTGTCGTTTAACCCTTTATCCTTTTATAAAATCTTGATAACCCTGCGCAGCATTTACGCCAAGCGCGGCGAACATATCGGAAGAAAGCTTTTGTGCATATTGGTGCAGCTCAATATCCAAGCGGTTCAAAGCACTTATTTTATCGTGGTCTTGGTCGGTGATCGCCATTTTCTTTTTTGCCACATTCTTGCGGATAGATGGGTTGAGGTCCCAGCCATAATTTTGTTTGAGCAAATAAAGGAATTTATTATACTCTTCGGTCACGCCGATAATTTTAAAACGCGTGCGCAGGTTTTCTTTGGCGCGTTCTAACATTGCGGGCGTAGTGCCGCGATAAGGCACGTTCCAGCCATCACCGCTTAGGCGGCGGGTCATGCCGTCATTATATTCATATAAAAATGCGCGGTGTTTAAAATTTTTGCGCGCATTGTCACGGTCAAAAATGTCAATAACATCAGACAGGCTGCGTGGATTTTGCGCTACAATATCTTTGGCATAGCTGCCTTGTGTTGCCCAGTTTTCAATTTGATATTGATAGGATGAACGGAAACGCGATACGGGATTACGCAGCATGGTGATGCATGTGGTTTGATCGGTATAATCGTTTAAAAAGCGCCGCCAATCATTAGCGAAATGACCGCGCACGTAAATATAATCCTGTGCGTTTAGATAATGGCTGTAATATTTTTTCAAATGCCAAATATTTTCAGGACGCTCAGGCATAACGATTTGGTGCGCTTTAACATTATTCATGATGTGCTCACGCAGTGATGTGCCGCCCGTTTTCGGAATGTGCAAAAAGAGTTGCACTTTGCTGTCTTTAGCGCGGATAACAGGCATGTCGCGGCCTTGCCATTTGCCCATGGCAAGCGCCCCGCCAATTGTTGCGCCAATGCCTGCGCCAAATGCGATAAAGTCTCTGCGCGTTAAAATGTCACTCATGATTACTATCCCCTCTATTTGTTATGATCTTACCATGAAAAATGTAGCTTTATAATCATTGTTTTTTCTGCGGTGATGTGATCGTTTCAACATATTGCGATGCGTGTTTGGGATTAATTTCTGGCGCAGCGTTTAATGTCCAATCATCCTTATAGCCGGCCTTATTCATTAGCGGCTGAAAGACAGGACGAAAGGCTGTGATGTCTTCGGCGGTGAACCAGTTTTTCCAGTTATCGTAACGTTTGGAACGCGCAATATTCTTTGTCGACTTTTTATGGCTATGCTTTTCGACTAATTTTGAAACATCGGCATTGCCTGTGATCTCAGTACCGATATAAGCGCTTAAGCCCCCAAGCTTACCATCAATATAATCTTTGTAATGCAAGATATGCAGATCTTTGTTTTTCTCGATCATTCGCACGGCGATAGCGTAATCATTATACTCATCATGCCATGAACGCGGCGATTCCCAACTTTGCATGACTTCGCTCTCTAATGTATCGCGCAAGCGGTACAGGCTGATCACGGAATGGCTTGATGGGTCGCCCTCTTTTTCGCGCAATGCATCAAGGAAGATTTTTAGTCGCGTAGGGTCTTTGGCAAAGCGCATCCAGCGTACATTATAAAGCAGATTGCTGATTAAAATATCGCGCGGGTCGCGAATAACTATGATTTGCTTGTCGAAATGATGAATATCTTCGTAAAGGTTTTTATACTTTGCGCGGTCGATCAAAGTGAGCTTCACCAAAACTTCTTTGGCGCTGCTGCGCAAGGCGGCGTTAAAATCTGATGCGCTAGGCTCGAAATAGGAAACAAGGCGCTCTCCCATTGCGTTTTTGATTGATGTATAGACCGCTGTTGTGCCTGATTTCGCTGTGCCAATAACCAAAATATGTTTTTTCGGCGTCGGATCAAAGCGTGAGAGGTTCGCGTTAATCACAACGAGGACAATGATGCTGCAAAGAATAATAAAAGTTTTTTGGATCATGATAAATGCTCCTTGTGTTGTGCGCGGCGGGTGCGCACGGCGTGCTGCGCAAGGCGGATAATAAAGGGCAGCAGGACAAGCGCGCTTAAGGCAAATGATTGCGCAGGGGATACATAATTTTGCGCGCAGATATATGTAAGCAGCGCTGCGCCGCCCAAAGCCGCCATTTTTTTGAAATGCAGCGGGTGAATATAGCCGCGTTTCAGGCCGTGATAACACAGACCGCACACTGTGATGCCCATGCCGATGCCAATCGCAAAGATCACGCCAAGTATATCGTATTTTAATATCAGCACAGGCAACAAGCCACTCATCCATAATGCACCAAGTAACGCCCAGAAACTCAGGCGCAGCGTATCATGTTTTAATATAAACATTTGCGAGATTGCGGATATCCACATATAGGGCAGTAAGAGCCACAAGGCGGGGCCAAGAATGCTGCCAGCAAGGGCGTAATCCGCCCCGAATAAAATCAGGATAATTTCATCGCTAAATGCTGTACCGCCAAGGGCAATGAAGCAGCAAAGCGGGATGGCAAGGCTGAGGGTTAGATTGATAAAGGCGCTGCTGCCATGTTTTTGTTGATGCATCATGCGGCTAAGGACGGGCAGTGCAGCGCTTAACACCGCATCAACAATAAGCGAGGCAAAAAAGAGCAGTAATAAAACGACAGAGATTTGCCCAAGGTTGCTTTTGTAATCAAGTGCGTAGCGGCCAATAATTGTTGGGCCAAATAACATCCAGCGGTTCAGCGCCACCGTAATGCCAATCGGCAGGCCTTGGCGGATTATTGTGTTTATCTTTCGCGCGTTGAGTTCAAAATGCAGTTGGATGATTTTGCGGTGAATGAAGATGAAACAGATAAAGAACTCAAGCAGTAAACTGCCAATATATACGCTGGCAAGGGCGACCATACCGCCGCCTTGCATCATTACGCCAACGCCAAGGGCAATTTGCAGCACATTGGACAGGGTGACCTGCACGACATGATATTTGGTTTTCTCATAGGCGATAAAGACTTCTTTGATCCAGTTGACTAAAGCGCGGGCGAAAATAAGCGCGGCAAAAATGATCATTAAATGGCGAATGTCAGGGTCTGGTTCGGTTAGCAGGCCAAGAATAAGTGCGCCGACGCTGAAAAACAGGCCAGATAAAAACCGTGTGATGAAAGTCGTGGCGATAATATCTTTGCCATTTTGCGCGTTTTTGCCAATTTCACGGCTGAGGATCGCGCCGATGCCAAATAATGTTAGCGGGGTAAAGGTGACATACCAATTTTGTACATATTGAAATATACCGTAAAGCTCTGGCCCTAAGTAACGAATAAGCAGGACAATATAAAAACCGCGCAGTAGACGGACAATCAACTGCGCGCTGATAAGAAAAGATGCGTTCGATGCTATGGATTTATAATGCTGTGGGTTCATAGGGGCTGATATGTGTTTGTTGCGATGTGGCGGCTCGTCGTTTTCGGCGCTTGCATGAGTACTATACTGCATTTTACGCACGGAGGGGTAAAAAATTATACTGGTCAAAGACGGTCATAAATTGTAGTATATAGATATTCGTATTCACGGATATACCCCGCATTTTTACCAGTAAGAGGCATATGGAAGACGTTGTATCACACCATAATATTTGGGCTGTTTTGTCCGATATTCTACTCATTCTAGGCCTGTCGGGCATTATGATCCCCGCTTTGCAGCGCTTTAAAGTATCGCCGGTGATTGGCTATTTGTTTTGCGGCTTGTTGATTGGCCCTTATGGCCTTGGCACTTATGGCGCGGGTATACCGTGGCTGCAGCAT
>DELD01000065.1:32218-32447 GCA_002354205.1 Micavibrio sp. UBA2705
GCGGGTATACCGTGGCTGCAGCATATTGCGATTACTGACAATAACTTAATTCCTGTACTGGCTGAATTAGGGGTGGTGTTCTTATTGTTCATGATTGGTTTGGAGCTGACTTTCTCAAGACTGTGGGAGCTGCGTAAATTTGTGCTGGGTGTTGGCGGCGCGCAGGTTATTGTTACCGCCATTGTGCTTTATATTATTGCGCAGCAATTTGATAATAATTTACAAGTAT
>DELD01000026.1:0-1629 GCA_002354205.1 Micavibrio sp. UBA2705
CCCCGGGGCCGCCCCACCGCCAGCCGCCATTTTCACAAGTGCTTTGGCCTGAATAGCACCTTCTGCAAGCGAATAGGCCGTATGCACATGTAAATGCACAAAGGGCGTATTGGTAAGATCATATTTTTCGGCATTTTCTGACATGAGCTAGAGAATACACATATTGACTACAATTCTCTAGTCACAGCGCGCGACTTGTCACAGATAATTTCCCTAGTTGAAAATTGCGCCGCATTGATTGATCATATTATGAGGACGAAAAACACCAGAATAGTGATTTTTCATCAGCCACTCATCAGCAACAACATCGTATTTATTGCTTTCAATTTCCGCCAGCGTCTTCTTTAACGGCGTGGTTTCTTCAACATAAGCTTCTTCTTTAGATACGAAACGCGCTTTCCTACGGCAATAAACATCCAGCATGTAAGCTGAGGCGCCGTGCTTAACCATCGCAGCGTTCACCCCCTTGCTTAGCTCCGCATATTCAGCCTGCGCCTCAACAGAGGTAAGCGCCTTGCTCTGCCTTTTCTTTTCAAGTTTTATATATGGCTTACAGCTCTCTATGATAAGCGATTCCGTAACGTTTCTGCCAGCTTCAACAACACTGGTTTTCAGTTTTTCAACCTCGGCGACTTCTTTATCATGCTTTTTATCGATGATATTTAAACTATTTTGCGTCGCATTAGCTTTGATTTGAGTCAGTTGCGCGTAAAATTTCGTTGCGACGCAGCCACAGATTTTCTCACGGTTTTTATCTGTATTTACATCAGGGCGTTTCAATAAACCTGCAGGGTCAGCATGTGTTTCACAATATGTATACAGCTTATCCTGTGCAACGCTGCGTCCTGCCAAAGCGGACGGTACAAATGTAACCATTAATAAAGAGATAATCATAAAATAACGCATATATAAATTCCTTCCGATTACGACGGCTTAAAGCAGCGTACCATCACGCAATTCAACAATGCGATCCATTTTATCTGCTAATTCAAGATTATGTGTGGCAATGAGCGCCGAAATCCCCGTTTTACGAACGATTTTTACCAGCATGGAGAATACGAGATCCGCGGTTTCAGGGTCTAAATTCCCTGTTGGCTCATCTGCCAATATTAAATGCGGTTTGTTCGCCAAAGCGCGCGCAATGGCCACGCGTTGCTGTTCACCGCCAGAAAGCCGCGCAGGGCGATGTGCGGCGCGATCCGCCAGCCCCATTGCACCCAACAGCTTATCGGCACGTTCACCAGACAGTTTTTTATCGCGCCCAGTAATCATTTGCGGAATAACAATGTTTTCGCGCGCGGAAAAATCTGGCTGCAAATAATGGAATTGATAAACGAATCCTAATGCGGTGCGGCGCAAAATCGTGCGCTGCTTATCGTTCATTTTTGTTGTATCTTGCCCTTCAATTTCAATTGTCCCTGCACTGGGGCGGTCAAGCAGACCTATTTGATGCAACAGAGTTGATTTGCCCGCGCCGCTTTGCCCGACAAGCGCGACAATTTCGCCTTTGCCAATTTCAAGGTCAATGCCCTTTAAGACTTTCAGCGTTTCTCCGCCCTGTTTAAATTCACGCTCTAGACCAGAGAGCTTTAATACTAAATCAGACATAGCGCAGCGCCTCCACAGGGT
>DELD01000026.1:1912-3592 GCA_002354205.1 Micavibrio sp. UBA2705
CATAGCGCAGCGCCTCCACAGGGTCCATACGCGCTGCTTTCCATGCCGGATAAAGCGTTGCGAGGATCGTTAGCACTAAAGCTAGCCCCGTTACGCCCGCGACCTCATGCCATTCAACCTCGGCAGGAAGCTGCGAGAGGAAATAGATTTCCGCAGCAAACAGCTCCGTCCCTGTTAGGCCTTCTAATACCTCGCGAATAGTTTCAATATTCAGCGCAAAGCCAACGCCAAGCAGCACGCCGAATAATGTACCAAAAACGCCAATTGCCGCGCCTACAAGCATAAATATTTTCAAAATCGAACGCCGCGAAGCACCCATTGTACGCATAATCGCAATATCATGCGCTTTGTCTTGCACCATCATAATCATCGAAGAAATAATGTTAAACGCCGCAACAATGATAATCAGCGTCAAAATAAGGAACATCACATTACGTTCAACCGTCAGCGCGTTTAAAAAGCTTTTATTCGCATTGCGCCAGTCATAAATTTCCGCGCGATCGCTAACCACCATGGCGATTTGGTCTTTTAACGTATCGGTTAAATCCACATGATCTAAATGGACTTCCAAGAAACTCACAGCATTATCAGCGACCATAAACAAGCGCCGCGCATCGTTCATGCCCATAAAGACAAAGTTTGAATTATATTCGAACATACCAACATCAAACACCGCGCCAATTTCATATTTACGCTGGCGTGGGATCGTCCCAAATGGACCCGGCTTGCCTTTGGGCGCTGTAAGCGTCAAGGATGCCCCTACACGCAGGTTAAGCTTATTCGCCATATCAATGCCGATTGCGACTTTTGTATCATCCAGCGCCTTAAATTCGCCCGACAAAACGCTATCTGCCAATGCTTTGCGTGCGGCAATGTCCTGAGTATACAGGCCGCGCACCATAACGCCCTGCGCCGTACCATTAGCGTTTAGCAATGCCTGACTTTCAACCATCGGCAACACATTCGCTACGCCATCAATTTCGCGTATTTTATTTGCCGTGTCATAATAATCAGAAAATGGCGCGCCGATTGTATAAACATTTAGATGCCCATTCAGTCCTAGGATACGCCCAACAAGCTCACTACGAAAACCGTTCATCACCGACATCACAATAATCAGCGTTGCAACGCCAAGCATAATGCCGAGAAAAGAAAACGTCGCGATGATTGAAACAAAGCCTTCAGCCTTGCGCGCACGCAAATATCGAAAAGCCATCATACGTTCTAAGGGCGAAAACATTTTAATATGACTTCCCGATCAATACCGTCTTACCACCATCATCAAGCGGTTTACAGCGCGGCGTTAATGAAAATTCATCACATAATGCGTTAAACGCATCTGTGCCCCAAAGCGCGGCATCAATTTTACAAAAGCCGATATTCGCATCATCCGCAAAGAAACTGCGCACTTCATCAAGTGATGATTTCTCATGGATATTACCCAGTAAAAAATCTTGCGCCGTTTTGAACATTGCGCTTTGAATATCTTCTAAAATGTCAGCGGCCTTCGCTGCAAAATCATCAACGCTACATGTTTCTTTAGAATCGCGGCCAATGTCACGGCGCACATGGGTAAGCTCACCGCTTTCCATCTCGCGGCTCCCTACTTCAACGCGGATAGGCACGCCTTTTTTAATGCATTCCCACATTTTATTCGGCGTTGTTTCTTCGCGTTTATCA
>DELD01000046.1 GCA_002354205.1 Micavibrio sp. UBA2705
TAAATTAAAATTGCATTCCCTAATTCTATATTTTTATTATTATTTATATTTTTTGGTTTTTCGCTCTGGTTTCTCATTGGAATAAAAAGAAGAGGAAAAAGGGAGGAGGGCAACTCCCTTTTCAGATTTCCTCTGAAGTGTATGGCGCTTACGCCATACGGCCCTCGAATAAAAATTCAACCTACGCTTATCGTAGAAGTGAAAGAAGCGATGTTGTGATCTGGTTCGCTTGTGCAAGCGCCGCAGTCGCAGCTTCTGTCAATACCTGTGCGTTTGTGAAGTTTGTTTGTGCTTCAGCAATGTCGACATCAACAATTGTTGATTTCGCCGCGCTAAGGTTTTCGATTTGCGTATTAATGTTTGCATTCTGGAATTGGAACGCAGAAGTAAAGGCACCAACCTGTGAACGTGCATTTGCAATTGAAGTGATTGCAGTATCAATGATGTCTAGGTCATCATTAAACGATGCAAGAGCATCACCTGCGGTTACAAGTGTAATCGCACCACCACCAGTTACAGTCGCAGCGCCACCAACGGCGTTTGTCCCTGTAAACGTCAGTGGATCAGCGGCCGCGACAGACAGGTCTACAACACCTTCAGCTGAGCCATCAGAGTTTGTATCAACTAAGCTAGGGTCTTGTAAAGCAATCGTGAACTGACCGTTAACTAAGGTAGCATTGAACACTTGATTGCCGTCTGTATCATTAACCGCATTAATTTGGCTAAGAAGATCAGCAACCGTTGTTGTTGCACCAATAGTAATGGTCGTGCCACCTTCGCCTGCATCAGTAACGTTGCCATCATCGTCAATGTCGAGGCCGATAGTAAAGGCATCAGATGCTACTGCACCACTTATACCTGCTGTAAGGTCAGTGACAAGCGTTGAAGATGTTGCTTTATCTGTACCGACAAGTAAGTCAGCTTGGAATACACCGCTACCTGATACGCTTAGCGCGTCATTAAGGCTGAGACCAGCAGATGATGTGCTAATGCCAGACAAGTCAACGTCAATTGTATCAGCAGAGTCGATACCAACAACAAAGCTTTGGTTGTATGAACCATCGATCAACGCTTGACCGTTAAATTCAGTTGCACTTGAAATCAAGTCCAGCTGTTCAACAAGTTCGCCATATTCCGCGTTAATGAATGTACGAGAAGTCGCATCCACTGTACCCGAGTTATATTGCGTTGCGAGTGATTTCATACGTTGCAAGATGTCAGATTGACGTGCAAGTGCGCCATCAGCTGTCTGCAATAGTGCATCGGCTTGCTGCGCGTTACGTGCTGATTGTGTCAGTGTCGTGATATCAGCTTGGAGCTGACCAGATACCGCCAAACCAGCAGCGTCATCTGCTGACGAGTTAATACGTGAACCAGAAGATAGTTGGTTCAAATATTTTTCTTGCATTGAAGCATTTTTGTTGAGGTTTAGTAGTGCCGAGTTCGCGGCAGTGTTGGTTGAAATAACAGGCATAATAGATCTCCTTCATTATGTTACCTGGTTAATAGAGCTTGGCTTCCTGCCAAACTGATCAGCTTTTTAAGGCGTCACATACTTTAAACGTATCATACTAGTAAAATGGGGCGAAAAAAAATGAAAAAATTTTAATTATTTTATAAGTCGCTGTTATTAAACAATTAAATTTTTTCTTTATCTTTGTTTCTCGCCATCCTTTGCAGATATGAAACGTGCTTATATTCCATCTTACCGATTCTTTGATAACAAATCTTTAACAGATTTTCCATTTTCAGCTTTTTTTCGATTTTTTTCTCTCTGATGATCTGGCGGCAGGCAAATGGCGCTAAAGAACACCCCTATGTATATAAAGTCAAAACAGAGCTCTTTGCGATCTTTTGAAATAAAAATAAAGTTTTTTCGCCCCAAATGCGCTGCGGCCAACGTGGTAAGAACAAAGGCCCACAGAATTTAACGGCGAACATATCGCCAAAAGGGTCGTAAATAATTAGGAGCTTTAAACCAATGGACGTTTTATCAGTATTAAATAATCAAACCGTTCTGCAAGCCACGAACCTTGATACAAGCGCACAGACTGATGCGGAGGCCGCTGCGGCGGATGCTGAAGAGCAGAAAACCAATTTCTTAGAGCTTCTTTTAACGCAGCTACAAAATCAGAACCCGCTTGACCCGATGGATACAGATGAATGGACAGCGCAGCTAACGCGTTATTCACAATTAGAACAACAAATTTCTACAAACGAGAAATTAACAGTCACAAATTCATTACTTGCGGATGGCGCAACATCATCAGCCTTTGGCTTTATCGGTCAAGATGTTGAGATTAACTCAAATGTTGGCGTGGTACAAGACGGCGAGGCGAGCTGGACTTATGAAGTGCAAGGTCAGTCTGATGAGGTTGTCATTACAATTACAAATGCTGAGGGCGAGGTAGTTAAGACTGTTGATGGCTCGACCGTCACTGGCGTTCATGCTTTCACTTTAGATGCCACGGATGTTGATGAGCTTGGCCTGTCAGCAGGGCAGCAATTAATAATGAACGTTTCGGCGAAATTGAAAAACGATAGCGTGAAAACAGAAATTACATCCCACCTAGAAGTCGATGGTGTGTGGAGCGACCAGAAGGAAAGCTTCCTCACCGCAGGTGAAATATCATTCCGCATGAGTGATGTCTTAAAGGTTCAAAAACCTTACACCGAAGAAGTCGCTGCTGCTCCGGCACAGTAAATGAATAAATAAGTAACTAAGAACATAAACATAAACAAAAACCACACACACAACACATAGATACATAAAGTATAAAGGAGAAATATTATGAGTTTAGGTAGTGCATTAAATGCAGCGGTATCAGGCCTACAAGGTCAGGGCGCAGCAATCGCGGCGGTATCAGAAAACATCGCAAACGCATCAACAATTGCGTATAAGAAGCGTGAAGTAAGCTTCCAGTCTTTGGTAACAGGCGCTTCGGGTTCTTCGCTTAACGCGCTTGGCGGCGGCGTAACCTTTACGACCAGTCAGAATATCTCAGACCAAGGCCTCGTGCAAAACACAGGCGTATCAACAAATGTTGCGATTAATGGCGATGGCTTCTTCGTTGTGACAGATGATGCGAATAACCAGCCATCAGGTTTTACGTACACACGTAATGGTGACTTTACAACGGATGAAAATGGCTTGCTTATTAATAATGAAGGCTCAATCCTTTTGGGGCAGCGTACGGATGAAACAGGTCTGGTGACTGCGGCGAATAATAGTGACTTGAACTCGCTTGAGCCAATTGACTTGAACACTATTTCAGGTACAGCTGGCGCGACGTCAAGCGTTAAAATGGAACTGAACTTGCCAGCGGATAGCCCTATTTATGCTTTTCCTGCAGGCCCTGAATATGTAACAGCCAATGAAATGTTTGATGATTTGGGCGTGTCACACACGATTGAACAAACATGGCGTAAAACAGGCGTAAACACATGGTCTGTTGAATATTCTAACCCATATCAAACAAGCCTTGGCGCAGGTAGCGGTGATACAGGTACTCTTGATATTGATGGTGCAGGTTCAAATACAATTGAACTTACCTTTAACGGTGATGGTTCTGTGAATACGATGGAATTTGGTACTTGGGTGGCGAATGCTTTCGTTACTGGCGGCGCGCCTGTACCTGCGGAACCTTTTGATGTCGACATTACAGGTTTGATCGCAACAACAGGTTCGTCAGATATTACTTTGGATATCAACCTAGGTACGCAGAATTTGTTTAACGGCTTAACACAGTTCGCATCGAACACAGATACGCCAGACATTGAAATTTCATCCATTGAACAAGATGGTGTGCGTTTCGGTCAGTTAAGTGGCGTTGAGATTGATGGTGAAGGTATTGTTACCGCATTATTTGATAATGGTGTCCGCCGTCCGATTTTCCAAATTCCGATAGCGACATTCCCGAACCCAGGTGGCTTGACGAATGTAAAAGGTACTGTTTATGACGAAAATGAACGTGCGGGTGTGCTTAACCTACGCTTACCTGGTGAAGGTAATGCCGGTAGCATTGAAGCAACATCATTGGAACTTTCGACCGTTGATACATCAGACGAATTTAACAAGATGATCGTCGCACAGCAGGCTTACTCTTCTGCCGCGCAGATGCTCAGTACAGTTGATGAAATGTTTGATACACTTATCGGTGCGGTACGTTAATCGCCGCCAATAAGGTAAACCCCTAATTTAGAAGGTATAGGCTAAATGAACATTACTTCTTTTATGAATAAATACGGCGAAATGAGCGCTGAGCAGATGATTGAATCAGAAAGCTTAGAGCAAGACCTGGCCGCTATTCAAGAAGAAGTCATGCGCCTTGATGATGACATGAAAACAGATATTCAAAATGTATTAGGTAATATATTTAACGTGCTTGAAAGCCAGATCGTACAGATCAGCGGCGAAATGAAAGAGCATAAGGGTAAGATGATCATGTCTAAAAAGAGCGAAAATGCTTGTTTAGCCTATCTTCAATCAGCCGGCGCGAAAAACACAGGACGCAGATAATGGATTTTCAAGATATCGTACAGCAAAGCCCAGTGTCAGATGGCGTGAAAGAGCAGCTTATTGCCTTTGATACGCTATGTTTTAAGTTAATGGCGCTGACGCAGCAAGAAAACGAAATACTATTTGGCACGATGTTTGCTACGTCTTCTTGTAAGGGGCTTGGCAAATTAGACTTGATCCAGAAGTTTGAAGATAAGATCAACCATATTTGCGCCATGCTCGAACAAGAGAAACTCTTTGATACGCGCCTTCTTAGCTATCTATACGACTGTATTGAACGCCTAGAATGCAAAATCAAAGTCAACGCAAGCCTTCATATGCATAACTACATGCAAATGCAATCATATCAAGGCTACGGACAGGAGGCCTATAGCGCATGTCACTAATTGGCGCATTAAATAACACTTTCGCTGGTCTTAAAGACACAGAAGCGCGTTTGAACGTTACGGCACAGAACGTAACTAATGCAGACCGCGCAGGCTATACACGCAAAGTGTATAACAGTGAATATGTATCAACAGATAAGGCAACCGTGCCTTCTGGCGGCGTGATTGACAGTGCTTATACCGATCAGTTTTTAGAAAAAACACTTATCGAAGATCTTAGCTATGCGAGCTATAACAGCAAAATATCAGATTTTTTAAGCAATTATGCCGACCAACTCGGCAAAATCAGCAGTGGTTCGACCATCAGCTCGGCAATTAATGGTATTCTCACCGCATTTGGCGGCCTGTCGGTCACGCCTGAAGACGATGCAATGAAAACAGATGTTGTCAACCAAGCACAGCGCCTTGCGGGTGAGCTATCAGGCTTATCAGGCGAGATACAAGACTTAAGAACGCGCACGGAACAAGAAATTGCGCAAAATATCGAAGAAATCAACACCGCCGTACAACGCCTCGATGAAATCAATGTCGAGATCACGCTGACAGCCTCAACTGGGCGCAGCGTCGCTGAACTTGAAGACCAACGCCGCGTGGTGTTGCAAGGCCTTGCTGAGAACATTGATGTGACATCATTTGTTGATAGCAATAATCAGTTGAAAGTTTATGCGGGCTCTCGTCCTTTGCTGGATTCCTCTGCCCATCAGCTTGAGTTCACGCCCGCGACGAATGTAGGCAGCACGACCTTATATCCGGCTGGCTTCTCGGCGATTGATCTTAACGGCACTGATATGACGACTTTACTTAAAGGCGGCGAACTTGGCGGTTTGATTGAACTGCGTGATACGCTGCTTGTCGAAGAACAAGAAAAACTAGACGAATTTGCAGAAGTGCTCCGCGAACAGCTTAACACTGTGCTTAACGAAGGTGCGTCCTACGCATCACGAAGCAGCATTGTCGGTGACGAAGATGGTTTTGCCTTAGGTGATGCGCTCGGCGCAACGGGCTCCGTGCGTATTGCGCTGACCGATAATTTGGGCGTAACGCAGAATTTCGGAGATTTCAATCTAGCGGGCTACGCCACGATCAATGATATGATTACAGACATAAACGCAACCTTTGGCGGCGCTATTGTCGCGGCGCTTGATGTTGATGGCAGCCTAACGCTCAATTCTGGCGTTGCGGGGCAGGGCGTATCCCTTAATCAGCTTGATAGTGATATTGGCGGTGAAAGCTTCTCAAAATCATTCGGCCTCAATAACCTTTTCACAGGTGAGGGCGCTGAAGATATGAAAGTCAGCAGCTATTTGCTAGAAAATAATGCATTCCTTGCAACGTCACGCATGTCAGCTGACCCAGCATTGGTTGTCGGCGATATTGGCCTCAACCCTGGTGATGGCTCTCTTGCGCAGGAAATGAACGATGTGTTCAACACATTATATAGTTTTAATGCTGCTGGTAATTTTGCAGGGCAGACAGAAACACTTGATGCTTATGTCGATAAAATCATCGCGAATATAGCGGTGCGCGCCAATAATGCATCAGAAGAAGCGTTGACGACAACGCTGATTTTAGAACAAACAAAAACCACGCTAGAAAACCTTACAGGCGTTAACGTGGATGAAGAAATGGCAAACCTAATCGATCTTGAATCTAAATACTCTGCATCGGCGCGAATGATGGCAACGATTCAAGAAATGTTTGACGAATTGATCAATGCAGTGAGATAATAGGTTCATATATAAGGATATTTAATATGGTTGACCGTATATCGAGTTACTCAAATAGTTCAAAGCTGATAGAAAATAATCTACGGCTGCAAAGCGCTTATGCCGACGGTCAGCAGCAAGTGTCTTCTGGCTTTAAGTCAGATTCATACGAAGCATTATCAAAAGATGCGAACCGCATTTTATCATTAGAATCTGATTACGCGAATTTAACCGCACAGACCGAAAACGCCGAATTGGCACTTGAGCGCTCTAACGTAACATTTGACACATTAGGTACAATGCTCGATAACGCGCAGCCGTTTCTGGCGACTTTAAACGCGGCGCTTTCAGGTACAACAACTTCGGCTGATTTGGCAAATTTCGCCAATGCGGGGTTAGACCAAATTGAAGCATTATTAAATACGCAAATTGCAGGGCGTTATATATTTGCAGGCTCTGCGACCAAAACGCAGCCTGTTGACTTTGCTGACCCTGCTTTCGGCCCTGCGACCGCGCCATCCGTGGCAGATACGGATTATTACCAAGGGAATGATTACGTACATACTCTCGAAGTCGGTGAAGGCTATAATATTGATTACGGCATTACGGCCAATGACCCAATCATCGAACAAATCGTGCGGGCTTATGACTTAATCCGCAATGCGCCAGCTGACCAAGCAACGATGGAAGAGGCCTTCAATTTACTTGAAACCGGTCTTGATGGTTTGGCGGAGATGCGCGCATCGGTCGCACTGCGTGCCCAATCATTAGACACAGCGATTAATAATAATTTGGATGATTTGAACCTGCTTGATAACACATTGGCAAGCATGAAAGAAGTTGACCTTGCCGAGGTAACTGTTAGATTACAAGAGATCCAAGCGCAGCTTGAAGCATCTTATTCCCTAACCGCAACCTTGCTCAGATTAAATTTGGCTGATTATATCTAACATGACATCATCACAAAACCCGATAGTGGCAAAGCCGCAAAAAATCCTTCCAAAAAAGACCAAGCTCGCGCTTATCAAAATGACGGAGCTGACGCAGGCGACGATTGAGGCCTTTGAAGCTGAAACCAACGCCATCACCATGAAAACCGATGTTGAATTGTTGTCCATCATGAAGAATAAGCAAGATGTAAATGATTTATATCAGCAAGCAGCCACCGAGTTCATGGAAAGACAGGCCGAGTTCATGGCGCATAGCAGCCGCGCTATGCAGGAGTTAACAGAGCTCCAAAAACAGCTCAGCACAACCATCAAGCTCAACATGTCGATCTTAGAAAAAGTCACACGCGCAAGTGACGGTGCGCATAGAGCTAAATAAAAAACAAAATAAAACCGCCACATAAAAAAGGATAGCACCACATCAGGCGCTATCCCCCCATCTTAAAATCAATAGGCCTTCTATTCCTCAACCGGCAAAGCCTCATCAGGGCGCAACTTGCGCACTAAAGGCTGCAATTGTTTCTCATAAATCTTCCATTTATCGACAGAAGATTTATATACAGGCTGCGTGACTTGCATTTTACTGGCGGTAAGGACTGTGCGCTTTTGTTTGTGTGGCATGAGGCAAGCATCATCCCATTCAAGTCCAATATAATCAATAAGTTTACGTGCCTGTGTTTCAAGGTCATTTACTGTGTCTTCATAGTTAATATCAAAAATGCGTCCAGGCATAACATCGTGCCAATATTCCATGATGTCTTGATATCTTAAATGTTCATCGGCGAGTTCATCAAGGTTGAATGACCAGAACTGCCCCATCAAAAAGCTTTGTTTATAGTTTGATAAACATGTATCCATTGGGTCGCGGCGACAGTGAATGATTTTCGCATTGGGTAATATGCTTGAAATTAACCCGACTTGCGCGAAGTTTCCGGGCATTTTATCGGTGACGTGTTTAAATTCGCCGCCTTTTATGCGTGAACGCGAATACTCAACATATAATTTACCCATTTCAGAGGCTGTTTCGTCGTTAATTTCACCAAATTTACGACGGACGCGCGTAATGTCAGGCAACTCCCCTGCGCCATAAACCTCAGGGTGCGATGATATGATTTGTTCAGTAAGCGTCGTACCAGAACGCGGCATACCAATAATGAAAATCGGTGAATCGGAAGGATGGCCAATTTTCTTTTTAATATTTTCTTGCAAAAGCTGCTTTGGATAGCTGGTTTTTAAACTGCTATAATGTAAAAGCGACATTTCTGGAACATAAGGCGATATTTCATAGCGTATATCATTGGCTAATTTGTAATGACCAAAGGCTTTTTCGTAATTTTTAAGGCTTTCATACACATCAGCAATGGCAAAATGCACACTTGCTTCACATGAGCGCCCCATTTTACGCGCGACTTCTAATTGGTCAAAGAAAGCTTGGAATTTAGGGTCATCTTCTGATTCAAATTTTTCAAGTGATGCGATGGTGAAAAATAAATGCGGGTTGTCTGCTTCGATTTCCTGCGCGGCTGCAATGGATGCGCGTGCTTCATCAAGGCGGTTGACGGTAATCAGCGCCTCTGCCTTGCAGACATATGCAACAATTAATGTCGGGTCGAGCTCTATCGCCTTGTCGGTGTGAACCAAACAATCATCAATTTCATTACAGACATGAAGGACAAATGCTTTATTGGCATAGTACATCGCACTCCTTGGGTTAAGCTCTATCGCTTTATCAAAAGCTTCGATGGCCAGGTCACGTTCATCAAGGCGGCCATATATATTACCAAGCTTGGCATAGCAACGGTCATTTTCTGGAGCGAGCTTAATGGCTTTTTGAAGCGCCGCAAACCCGTCATCAAAACGGTCGGAGAGATATAATACGTCAGCAAGGTTAAGGTAAGATTCCGCGCTGTCAGGGTTGAGCTGCACCGCTTTTTGCGCCGCAAAATGGGCTTTATGTACATCCCCCAGCTCAAGAAGAGAAGAAGCAAGTGCGTTATAAGCATCTAAATAATCTTCCTTAAATGCAACGGCATAACGCGAAGCGACAGCGGCATAATAATAATCGAATAAATGTGCATATGATAATGCTTTGTTATAATGCGCCTGCGGGTAATTGGGCTGTATGTCGGTGGCCTTATTGAAACATTCTAATGCTTCTTGGTGGCGTTCAAGGTCGCGTAAAATGCAGGCTTTATTATTAAGCGCTTCTGCATTTTGCGCGTTCGTTTTTAAAGCGTTCTCGACGGCGACTAATGCTTTTTGTTTTTGTCCTAACTCGCGCAGCATATTGGCATAATTGCTCCATATATTGGAATCTCTGGGGTAGATATCTGTGGCTTGCTTCCAGATTTCAGCAGATTCCTTGAATTTTTCCTGCTGCGCAAGGCTTATGCCAAGGTTTTGCAGGGTTTCAATGTTATGGGGGTCGAGCTTATACGCATCCTCAGCGGCTTTCTGTGCATCTTCAAATTGCTCTGAGCGCCAAAGTGCCTGCGCCTTTCTGTTTAGCGCCTCAATATCGTTGGGGCGCTCTGTAATTACTTGGTTAATATATTCAAGCGCTTCTGCATAGCGCGCCGCATCAATCAGTACGCCTGCATAGTTGCTGCGATATTGCGGCTCATCTGGTGAAAGGCGAATCGATTCTTCCATATAATGCAACGCCTTGTCTTGCTGGTTCATCTGGAAATATAATGCGCCGAGTAAATGATGTACGGTCGGGTGTTCAGGGGCGCTTGCAAGAACGTCTAAATATGTGCGTTCTGCTAAGACATAATTTTCTGCAATGTGGTGCTGCCGCGCAAGGGCGATGGCCTCGTCTAATGGCATTTCATAGTTTTCTGATTTGTAATCTGGAACAACTTTTGCAGCACTCATTTAAATATCCTTTTGCAATTTATCAAATTATGATAGGATTTAAACATTACTTATATATATGATTCGAGTAAAGGATCTTTACCCCGTTAACCAAAGCTTAATTATTAGCATGTTATCGTAATAGTTATATAAGTATAAAATAATTTATTAACCCGCCGAGCGGATGGATGGATTCCTGAATATCGGCAATTTTATAATAGGGCTTTTTTGAAAAGAAGTTTTGTGGTAGTCTTATTGGTATGTTGCCAAATTCTTCCTCGGCAAATTCTAATTAAACAGTCCCTAATTATATCCCTAAAGACCATAAACCAAGGAGTGAGATATGGATATTAAGAAACTCGACATTAAGAAAACACTTATTGCAGGTTCTGCACTTGCGGTAGTCAGCGGTTTTGTGCCGCATACATCAACAAACGCA
>DELD01000068.1:0-12284 GCA_002354205.1 Micavibrio sp. UBA2705
AAATTTTAATAATAATAAAATTTCAGGGAGTTGCCTTATGGCTAATGTAGTAGATAGACGCCGGGAATCTAAATCAGATCGTTATGTATCCAGCCGTGAGCGTTTGTTAAAGCGCCACAAGAAACAGGTGCGCAAAGCCGTTGACGAATATTTGGGCAGCGGTAAGGGCGTTGAACAGATTGGCAAGGAAAGCGTTGATATTCCGATACCTGCAGATGATTTATTTGAACCGGGCATTATGCATGGTCAGGGCGGTATTGACCGTCGCGTGCACCCAGGTAACGAAGAATTTAACGCGGGCGATAAAATGCCTAAGCCACCAGGTGGCGGTGGCGGCGCTGGTGACGGCGAAGGCGAACCAGGCGACCAAGAAGGCGGCGAAGGCTATGTTTTCCAGCTAACTGGCGACGAGCTTAAAGAAATGATCTTTAAAGACCTTGAACTTCCTAATTTAGAGCGTAAAAGCCAAGATTCTGATGAAACTGAGCAGCACCGCGCGGGTTACGTCAAGGACGGCACGCCGAACAGAATGGATTTGGTGCGTTCAAAAACAGCGCAGAAAATGCGCCAAAAAGCATCACGCAAGCCGATTGAAAAAAAGATTATTCAACGCCTTGAAGAAGAATATGAGATCTTCAAAAAATATGCGGCTGATGAAGCTGTTTATCCTGACTTGGCAGAAGATCAAACCTATCAAAAATTAATGATCGCAGAGAAGCTCAAAGCGCTTACTGATATTGTTGGCAATATGAGTGAACAATATGCAGAAGTTCTTACTGAAGAGGATGCGGGAGAAATTGCGCGCCTTGATGATGAAATTGAGATGTTAGATCAGTCAAAAAGCATAATTCCTAAATGGAACCGCGCAACGGATTTGCGTTTCAGAAACTTTGATGACCGTCCTGTGCCGGCTGACAAAGCGGTCATGTTCTGCGTACGTGATACATCAGGTTCGATTAACGAAGAAATGATGAAAGATTCAACAATCTTTTACTGGCTTCTCTATAATTTCTTAGAAGAAAAATATGGCGAAGGTAAAGTGACGGTTGAATATATTGCGCATACGACAGTTGCGAAAAGAGTTACCGCAGATGAATTCTTTAACGACCGCGATAGCGGCGGTACAGTTGTTTCATCAGGCATGCAGCTAACCAAAGAGATATTAGAAGCTGAATATAGCGCGGCTGATTATAACGTTTATACCGCGCAATGTTCTGACGGTGATAACTTTGGTAACGATAATGAGCTTACCAAAAAGCTCATTGATGAATTGCTGCCGCAAATGCAAGCCTTCTTTTATGCAGAAACCAAAAGTGGACAGTCTTGGGGCGACCCGAACCGTTCTGATTTGTGGGAAATGTATAAGAAAATTGAAGCTGAAAACCCAGGGAAATTCTTTATGGGGCGCATTAAAGAAACGCGCGATGTTTATAAAGTCTTCCGTGATTTCTTTACACCAGTGGGCGGCAGTAAAGAGCCAAGCAGTGACAATAAATCATCAATGCGTTTGGAACCTTAATACAGGGGCCAAAAAATAAATATAAAAAGAGTATAACGGGACGTTGAACGAACGGAGACAGCAAATGTCGAAGAGTAAAAAAATACAAGACAATAAAGACTATATTAAGTCAATCAAGGCACTTTTAGATAATTATGAAGATGGCTGGGACATCTTTATAAACGCGAAAAATGCGCGGACATGGGACTATCCTGTGCTTTTGAAAGAAGGCGTCGCGCCAAATGCAGATTTGCCAAACACATGGGTTGGCTTGGTCGAAAAAGTCTGCGGCATTATTGCTAAGGAAAAATATGACCTTGATACTTATCAGAACACAATTGAAATTATTACGGCAGAACAAATGCTTGATGCTTATACAAGCGTCGGCTTGCCAGTAAACTATGAACATTGGTCCTTTGCAAAAAAACGTATGCAGCATGAACAAGAATATAAACAAACACGTAACCTTGCGTTTGAAATCGTGATTAACTCTGACCCTGCAATTGCTTATTGCATGGAAAGTAACTCACCGATGATGCAAATTTTGGTGATTGCACATGCGAGCTTTGGTCACAATAACTTCTTCCGTGATAACTACATGTTTAAGCAGTATACAGATGCTGCTGATATTGTGCCGCTTTCACGTGATTTACGTGATTTGATTTATGAGTGTGAAAAACGCTTTGGCCGCAAAGAAGTCGAACAGCTTATTGATTCTTGCCATGCGCTACAAACACATTCAATTTCAGAGCCTGAGTTCGCTAAGAGACATGAATCAAAGTCACATGAAAATGATCATGATATCTTCTCTGGCGTGAATTTGCGTGATCAGTTTAAACGTATTGCGGATAAGCCAGGCCAGCCGATTGATTGCGGTATGGAGCAAAATCTACTGAAATATATTGCCGATAATGCACCGCATTTGCCTGAGTGGAAACGTAAAATCATGGGCATGATGGGCGAAGTTGCAACATATTTCCATCCACAAAGACAAACCCAAGTGATGAATGAGGGCTGGGCAAGTTTCTGGCACCACCAAATTGTTCATGATCTTTCAGAGTTAAAGCTGATTGATGATGGTATGATGATGGAGTTTTATGATTCGCATGGCGGCGTTGTACGTCAGACAGGCATTAATGACACGGTCACTGTAATGGGCCCTGATGGTCAGCCACAAGAACGCTCGATTTATAATGGTATTAACCCTTATGCACTCGGCTTTGCAATGTTCCACGACATTAAACGTATTTGTGAAAATCCGACGGAAGAAGACCAAAAATGGTTCCCACATATGGCGGGACAAGATTGGTTGGAAACTATGAAACACGCACGTGATTATTTCAAAGATGAAAGCTTCATTCAGCAATATATGTCGCCAAAAGTTATGCGTGATTTCAAATTCTTTGCGATGGAGAATGATGAAAAGAACCCATTTTATGAGATTCTTGCCATTCATGACAAAGATGGTTATCACGGCGTGCGTGAAAACTTATCAGCGCAGTATCGTTTGGATGAATTAATGCCGGTGCTTGGTGTTGCTGAATATTATGATAAGACGGATCGCCGTTTAGTGATTAAGCACCAACAGCATAATGAAAAACCTTTGGAAACAAAGAATATCACAGAAGTGACCAAGCATATTTACCGCTTATGGGAACACCCTGTGGTTATTCAAACCATGGATGAAACTGGTGAAGTTGCTGATGAAATTCAGTGTCCGCCAAAGCCAAAAAGCGCACCAGTGCGCCGTGACGGCCGCCCAGTCTACCCGCATTAATTTTCTGGTAGAGTAAAAATTTCAACTCCCAAAACTTGCGCCTGATGCTTTATGTATTGGGCGCACTTGTTTTATACAAGCGCGTCCTTATACCTTGATAAAGTATTTTTTAATACGGCAAATTCATATAGAATAAAGATGACTGTTTTTACTGAGTGTTTGGGAGCTTTAATATGAAACATGTAGTTCACGGCGCGCCGTCCTTTGCGCATATCGAAATGACCTTAAACGCAGGCGACACATTGATTGCGGAATCAGGTGCAATGGCAAGCATGGATGCAAGCCTTGATCAAAAGGCGAAAATGAACGGTAATTTTTTTGGCGCGCTTATTCGCAAATTTTTTGGCCGCGAGAGTTTTTTCATTAGTCATTTTACAAATATGAGCGGTCGTGATGCTAAAATTATCATTACGCAAAAAGCCCCTGGTGATATTCGCGCGATCAAGCTTACTGGCGGTGGGTTTTACATTCAGCCAGGGGCTTTTGTTGCCTGCGAAACGGGGGTTAAGCTTGATGTGAAATGGGCGGGGTTTAGTTCATGGGTCGCAGGTGAAGGCTTGCTGCGTAATTACGTCCATGGTCATGGCGCTGTCTTTATTGGCGGCTATGGTGCAATTTACGATAAAGAAATTGACGGGGAATATATTATTGATAGCTCCCATATTATTGGGTATTCACGTGATATAAAACTTAATATCGGTATGTCTGGCGGTATTTTCTCAAGCTTTTTAAGCGGTGAAGGTTTGGTTGCCCGCGTCGAGGGCAAAGGCAAGGTCTTTTTACAAAGCCGCAGCGTACGGAACCTCGCGAATTTCATTAACCCGCGATTATAGACAAACGCTAGAAACCTCACAAAACATTTAAGAAAGACTATCCATCATGCAAATTGATATTCTCGCCCGGCCGGCAAATACCATTACAAAAATTACTTTCGCACGCAATGAAGAGATTACGGCAGAGGGCGGATCTATGGTCGCTATGTCAGGCGGGCTCGATGTGCAGACAACAACGCATAAGCGCGGAAAACGCGGCATAGCGCGCGCGGTAAAACGCGCCTTTGCCGGCGAAAACATATTCCTAAACCATTATAAAGCAGAGCGTGACGGCGCACATTTATATGTCGCGCCGAATTTAAGCGGCGATATTATGACCCATGAACTGCAAGGAAGTAGCTTGATTGTGCAAGCGACATCGTTCTTGGCGCATGAAGCCAGCGTCGATATGGATGTCAGCTGGCAAGGCTTTAAAAATATGCTTTCTTCTGAAGGTTTATTTTGGCTGAAAATGAGCGGTACAGGTAAGGTGCTGATTAACAGTTTTGGCGCAATATACCCTGTTGCGGTTGACGGTGAATATATTGTTGATACGGGGCACATTGTGGCCTTTGATGAGGGGCTTAATTTTTCTTTGTCCAAGGTTGGGAAAAGCTGGATAAGCTCTATGCTTGGCGGCGAAGGTATTGTTTGCCGCTTTAAAGGCAAAGGGACGGTTTGGTGTCAATCGCATAGCCCATCGGGCTTTGGTAATGCATTAGGGCGGATGCTTGACCCTATTGTAGAATATCAGCAGTAAGGTGAAAGGATTGTTGAGATGAATAGTACGAACCAAGCAAGCCCGTCAGTAAAGCCTTTAACGCATGTGATTGAAGGTCGCCCTGACTTTGCTTATTTAAGGGTACAGCTGCCGGCGCAAGAAACATTGCGCGTTGAGGCCTCTGCGATGCAGGCTATGGATAAACATGTGACGATGCGTACCAAACTCAAAGGTGGTTTCAAGCGTTTATTGACTGGTGAAAACTTATTTTTGAATGAATTTACGGCGCAGGGTAAAGAAGGCGAGCTCGTTCTTGGCAGTTCATTGCCGGGGGATATTAAACGCCTTTATCTGACGCAAAATGGCCCTGCTTTATTCTTGCAAAGCGGCAGCTTTCTGGCGGCGAGTACAGGCATTGAAACGCAAACCAAATTCCAAGGCCTGATTAAGGGGTTTTTCTCAGGCGCAGGGCTATTCTTGATTAAATGCGTTGGCGAGGGCGATATTTTCTTTAACAGCTATGGCGGCATTATCGAAATACAGGTCGAAAATGAATTTATCATTGATAATAACCACATTGTGGCCTTTACCGAGGGGCTTGAATATAGCGTAGAAAAATTTGGCGGCTATAAATCCTTTTTCTTCTCAGGAGAAGGCCTTGTGGCGCGCTTTCATGGCCATGGGCGCATTTGGATACAAACGCGCGCGATGCCGTCATTCTTCGCATGGCTTAACCCATTCCGTCGCGTTGTGACGAAAACAAAAAGGAATTAATATGCGGTATCTTGTTTCTTTATGTTTGATGCTCTGTGTCTGTATGTTTCATTCTGTAGACGTGCAGGCGAGTGATCCTGTTTGGTATCCGTGTACGTCTATCGGCGAAGGTGTCAATGCAGCTGATAATGCAGCGTTTTCTATAGGTATGCTTGGCGATTTTGATGGTAAATCATATTGGATATTACAAGGCAGTATGGATGTGCCAACGCCTAATTATAACTATGCATTTACCTTGGGCGTACTTAAAAAAAACACGCAGCACAGCACGTTAAAACTTACAGCGCCCTCAGGCGGTACAATGGCAATGATAGATACACTGCATATTAATGAACGCCATGAGATAAAACGTTCTTTTGATCGGTTTGTTGTTGATATTGAGAAAAAATTTAATTGGGGCGTTGAGAGAATAATCTGTAAAGCGCGATGATTTAACCAAATTTACGGTCAAGATGCGCAATAACTTCTGTTGTGATCTTGGCGTTATCTTGGGTGAAGTTTGTGAATTTTTCTGTTTTTTCCTCGTTATGCGCTAGATGTGGGGATTGGAGCAGGCATAGTGCATCATGGCCTTCGTAAAGGCGGTATTTGATATGCTCGATATGCTGCGGGGTGTAGCGATCAGGATGAGGGAGATGCGTTGCGGCGGCTTCGATAAAGCAGCGCATTTCAAAGCTATCGATGGGTATAATGTTGCGTAATGTTTTGGTGGTTTGCAGCATGAACCAATAGGCGGTTTTCATGGCTTTGTCGCTGTTGTTGTTCTTTTCGATATAGGCTTTGCCGTGGTTAATCATTTGCATTGCGGTGGTGAGAACTTCGGCTTTTAAAAGTTTGCCTTCTGGCGAAGCATTCATTAATTGTGCATTGGTGTATACCGCCCAGCCTTCATAAAGTGTTTCATTATAGCCAAAATCAAATACGGGGTAGCGCGCGGCGCTATCTTGGAAATGTTTCTCTGCCCATTTTTCGACTTTACGATCAGTTTTTTTATAATCGCATATTGCAGGATGAACGGCGCTGAGCGTCATTTGATGCAACCAATCATGATTGGTAAGGCTGTAAATTGACTGTAAGGTTTTCACCAAAGGGTGATCTGGTGTGATATCGCTAAGGCGCGTAATTTTACTGGGCAGGGCAATGACGGGGAATGTTTTGCCATTATAATTTTGCGCGCCATCTTTACGGGCGGCGCTTTTAATAAAACCGAAAGTGAGTTTTTTAGGGTCTGCTTTGCGTGGAATACTGGTGATGTCATTGGCAGCGCTCGCGATGATTTGGTCATGGGCGGCGGCGCTGGTGATCACGCATTCGCTGCGCATCAACGCTTGGTGCTGGCGCGCCATAGCGGTGAAAATGTTTTGAAGCCGCGAGCCATCAAGCGTATCTAACTTACCCTCGGCAATCCATTTTTGCGTATCTTTGGGGAGGGATGTATCTTGCTTTAGTGCAGGGGATGCGCTGCGTAAATAGGCAGCGAGGGCATCGAAATTTGGGCTTAATAATGCCGCATCGCGTAAGATAAGTTTTTCATCGCCAAATGTCTGTTGGCAATTAAGTTTAGCGCGTAATTTACTGCCCCAAATTTGAGATGGGTCATGGCTGCATTTTTGTGCTGTCTTATCTGTCTCGTCGCTCATTTTAATCGCCGATCTTTTTTGTTCAGTGCCCGCTACTATATATTGTTTTTATGTAAACTGTCAAACATCGCTTGTGTTGCGTTGCAACTTATAAGCAAAAAGCCGCTTTTAAGCGGCTTCCTGATCTTTGTTGTCTTTTTCAATATTGCGTGCAATATCTTTGGCTTCGAGTGCTTCTGCATTTGTGAGTAACGCGCCTTGTTTACGCTCTGCGAGCAAAGCGCGTGCTTTGGCGTATTTCGCATCATCCCAGAATACACGGCAGCCATTACAACCGCGTGCGCAGCAGCCTTCAACGCCAAAACGTGGTGATTTAATCTGGCGGCCTGTTTCATCGGCATCTACGGCATCTTGCAGTTTGCCAAGGCGGCCTTCATATAAATCATCAGGTGCTTGCTTGAGTTCAATTTTTTGTGACACGCGGTCAAGTTTAAGACGTTCCCACTCCGCTTTGGTCAAGGAAGATTCTTTGCGGATTAATGTGTAAGGGACAATGTCCTTTTTAACCTGTTCGATGTTTTCATGGTCAAAATGAGAAAACGGAATGCGCACGACAGGTTTGTAGCCTGCATGAATTTCTTCGGTGACTTTACCTGTATTCATGTCTTCATATTCATAACAGCGAATTGGGTAGATTGTGTCTGTGCCCGGCGGAACAAATTCAAGCACATCGCCTGCGGATAATTTATTTTTAATTTCCAGCAAGAATGAATCTTCGGTGACTTCACGGACTATGCCAGCAAATTCCCATTCTGCAATTGTTGATGTGTGTTCGTAATTATGTGACATATTCTTTAAGCGACCATCATGGAAAGCGAGGGTGTAGCCGCGGTTACCAACGGTGTCTAATTCTTGCATATAATTGCGTGGATCCCAATTTTCAGGGTCCGCATAATAATCATCAATCGCCATGCGGTAGGCGCGCGCAACGACGCCAGCATAATAAGCGCTTTTACCGCGGCCTTCGACTTTCAGGCTATCAATACCGATGGATAAGTAATCATCAAGGCGCGGCATGATACATAAATCTTTGGAGTTTAAGATGTACGAGCCGCGCATGTCTTCTTCAAACGGCATTAATTCACCGGGGCGGAATTTTTCTTCTAAGAAGAAATCAAACAGCTCTTTATTATTATCGTTAATTTCAAGCTCTTGGACAGTGCCGTCTTTTAATTTAATGTGCAGCTTGTAATTCCAGCGGCATGAATTGGTGCAGCTGCCTTGGTTTGCGCCGCGCTCAGATAGGAAGTTAGAAAGCATACAGCGCCCAGAATACGTCATGCACATTGAACCATGCACGAATTGCTCTATCATAATGTCGGGACATTTTTCACGGACTTCTTGCAACTCTTCAAAGCTTACATCACGCGCCATGACAACAAGGTCTGCGCCTTGGTCTTGCCAGTATTTAACGGTCATCCAATTGGTGACATTAGCCTGGGTTGACACGTGCAGTGATAATTCTGGGGCATGTGTGCGTACATAGTTAAAGACACCTGGGTCTGCGATAATCACGCCGTCAGGTTTGACTGTACGTATGGTCTCAATATATTCAGGTAATTTTTCAAGGTCGCGATTATGGGCGATCAGGTTCAGCGTTAAATAGGCGCGTGCGCCATGTTCGTGGCAGAAATTAACGCCTTCAATGACCTCTTCGAGTGTGAATTTTGATTTCACACGCATACACATATCAGGCGTACCCATGTAAACGGCATCAGCGCCATAAAGCACAGCAAATTTTAGTTTTTCAAGCGAACCAGCCGGCATCAAAAGCTCAGAGCGTCTTGCTCCCTCAACAGGTAATTTTGCTTTATATTTATTTTTGTACTGTTTCTTAAGCGCCATTGCTATGTCCTTACGATTTATATTAATCAGGCGTTATAACCTATATGCTTTGCAAAATGCAAGGAAATGAGTCGTTTTTTTACCATAATTTATTGACATAAGCCAGTGTCGTTGCTATAAGCCATCGTGCTGTAAAATATGGAGGGGCTGTATGAACCCATTATCAAAAATATTCAAAATCGTGACTTTTCAAAAAGATAAAGATGGCTTTGTCAAAAGCAAAGGCGACATGGCGGAGAAGTTTTACGGTTTAGGGCAGGCCATTATGCAGCAGCATAAAGAACATGCAAACCGCAGACGTAATGACACATGCACATATGTAAGCCTGCCATCGAATAAGAAATACCCAGAATGGCTTTGTGTGCAGAAAAATGCAATACATCTGCGTGTTGAAGAGCCGAACCTTGATTTAAATACAGGGCTCTCGATGATGGTCTTTGTCCCTGAAGAAGACAAATTCGTTATTCAAAACTTGCAAGAATATGACAATGCCGATGATGCGATTGCCTCATTTATAGGGATTATTGATCTCTATGCTGATCGCGCCTTTATGCGCGGCCTTTCAGAGAAGCTTATTAAGGCTAAGGTATTTGATAGCGAAATTATTGACTATAAAACGGATACTGGCATGAATGCTGTGCAAGATAAGAAAACAACGCCGCAAAGTATTATTAAGTGAGGGTATTATGTGGAGCATGAAAAAAATATTTGGCCGCAATGTGGTGCAACAAACTGCGCCTATCGGAGAAGGATTCACAAAGGGTTTTGAGATATTGCGCGAAGAACTTTTACGCATAGGTAAAGCGCAAGGACGTGACCGTACAAAAAACTCTGTTTCTTTGAATAATAAAGATGCGCCATATGATGCGGGGACAAAAGAGTGGGTGCGGGTCGAAAATGATGCATTGTATATCCGTTATTACGATAAAAAGACGAAGGGCTGTGAAAACCTTTACGTGTTTTCTGTTGATAAGGAACGCGAATGTTTTGTTATGCAGCGTGCCCATGAATTTGATGATGCGCAGGAAGCCATTGGTGTGTTTGTGAACTTGCTGGAAGATTATGCCGATGCAAGCTTTATGCGCGCCCTTAAAGAAAGCCTAGTTGAAAAAAACATCATTCAATATCCTGTTTATGACGGGGGGGATGATGTTGCTGAGCCAGCTTTGAATTTATCTTCTAAAGCACCACAAGTTATGCCGCCGATAAAATAGGCGGTAATATTGTTGCGCGAAAATTTAACCTTTTGTTAAAATATTGCTTTACTTTTTATGAAAAATAGTGTTTAATCTGGTTTCTATATTACAAAAGCCTAAACAATTATATTTTTGCTTTGTGATATACAAAAAAATGCTTATAGCTGAATATATAAGCCATATAAAAACACGATTGAGTATATAAGGGAGTCGTCACATGGGCAATTTTAATCCGGTTTTTAATGATATTGTTGAGGTCGAAGACTTCATTAAGCACAATTTTGAAATTTGCCCTAGCCCGGAATTTAGCTCGTTAGACTTTCTTGTTCTGATGAATCAAATGCACCCAGCCGCATTTGATGAGGCTCTTTTTAACCTCAATATTAACGAAGATGATTTCCTCGCTTTTTTAGAAAAAGCACATGAATATATTGTTGAAACGCATGATAAAGAAAACCCGGCAACTGAATTTGATTTCACCGATGAATTCCGCGACTTTAATGATGCGCTAGAAAGCGCGATGGATATTGAGGATCATAGCTTTGATTTCACACAGATTTTGTCTTTTTTTATTCAGTATCAAAATACCGCAGCAGGGGTCGTACTCAGCTTTGCTAAAGAAGGCCAGCTTTGGGAAATTGATTTTGCAAAGGCGCATGATTTGATCGTGGGTAATGAAGAAGCAGCACGCCAACAAGCACAATATTATGCAGAAAATAGACAGGAGACAGCCATGGGCAACCAATTCCCAGCACGACGTGAAAATACACAAGAAACTTCTGTTGAACAGCAGCAAACAGATCTTAGCGCACTTACGGACTTAACGGCGCAGGCTAAAGAGGTTACTTTTGACCCAGTCATTGGTCGTGATGGTGAAATTGATTCCGCTGTGCAGGTTTTGCTGCGTAAAGAAAAACGTAACCCAATTTTTATTGGCGAAGCGGGGGTTGGCAAAACCGCAGCAGTCTATGGTCTTGTGAAGCGTATTGCAGATGGCGATGTGCCAGAGGGGCTTAAAGACAAACAGGTGCTAAGCCTTGATATTGCGTCTTTGATTGCGGGTACAAGTCATCGCGGTGAATTTGAACAGAAATTAAAAGACGTGCTTGAGCATGTTAAAAAAACAGAAGCCATTTTGTTTATTGATGAAATTCACGCCATGGTTGGCGCAGGCTCAGCGTCTGGTAGCCTTGATATGGCGAATATATTAAAGCCGTATATGAGTGACGCGATTAACCCAATTTGCGTGATGGGCGCAACGACATTTGATGGCTTTAAGAAGTTAGAAAAAGATTCAGCGCTTGAGCGCCGTATGGGTAAAGTCACTGTGAATGAGCCATCACCTGCATTGGCGATCGAGATGATTAAAGGTAAGCGTGATGCCTATGTCGCGCATCATGGCGGGCTTGAGCTTACGGATGCGGCCATTGAACTGGCTGTTGAACAAACCCATCAGCATATTCATGATTTGTGTCTGCCAGACAAGGCTTTTGCCGTGATTGATAGCGCCTTGGCAGCGCAGCGTGCAGGTAAAGTGCCATCATCAGGTAAAGCGGGCGTGGTTGATAGCGCGGATATTTACGCGCAAATCAGCAAGGATTTAGGGCGTGAAATTGGCGCGCTAGATAACCCTGAGATTAAACAAAAATTATTAAGCCTTTCTGATCGTTTCAACGCGGTTGTGATTAACCAAGAAACAGCGGTTGAGCAGGTGAGCAAGCGCGTGCGTAACTCAGGTACAAATCTGTTTGCCTCAGCACGTAAAAATAAGACGTTAGGCTCGTTTATGTTTGTAGGGCCAACGGGCGTTGGTAAAACAGAGCTTACTAAACAGCTTGCCGCAGAGCTTGATATTCCGCTGATCCGCTATGATATGAGTGAATTTAGCGAGCAAGCCTCCGTCAAACGCCTGATTGGCGCTGACCCAAGCTATGTCGGTTATGAAGATGGCGGTCAATTGGTCAATGATATTCGTAAAAACCCAAGCTGTGTTTTGTTGCTTGATGAGATTGAAAAGGCGC
>DELD01000068.1:12572-13285 GCA_002354205.1 Micavibrio sp. UBA2705
GCTTGATGAGATTGAAAAGGCGCATTCAAGCGTTTACAAAATCTTGTTGCAGATTATGGATGATGCCAAATTAAAAGATGGTCAAGGCCGCGTGGCGAACTTTCAAAATTGCTATGTTGTCATGACCAGCAATATTGGCGCAACCATTGAAGAAGTACGCGGCATAGGCTTTGCCGCGGAAACTAAAACCGTTGAATCGCAGCGCTTAGACTTAATCAAACAGGTCTTTAGCCCTGAATTTGTTGGTCGCCTTGATGAGGCTGTTGATTTTAATGATTTGAGCGAAATGAAAGATTTCATGAAAATCATTGATGTGCACCTTGCCCCGCAAATTGAAGATTTAAAAGCGCATAACATCAATGTTGCGTTTAACGATAATGCAAAAGAATATATCGTTAATAAATGTTTGAAAGAAAAACTTGGTGCGCGCCCAATTAAAAAGGCGATTGAAACATATTTCCAAACGCCTGTCAGTGAAGCCTTTTGCGCAGAAGCCTTTAAAGCAGGTGACACGATTGTTGTCTCTGCGCCAGAGAATGATAATGCAGGTGATGGCTTAACCTTTGAATATAAAGGGCCAGAAATGCTTCGCCTTGGCGCACCGAAAAAAGAAAAAGCGCTAAATATGAACTAAGCGCCTTTAAAACAGATTATAAAGCAGCGCCGCCTATTGAACATAGGTGGCGCTGCTTTTCTTGATGCGTGCGTATGCG
>DELD01000074.1 GCA_002354205.1 Micavibrio sp. UBA2705
AACCATCGGACATGCCCGCGCGGCTAATTTGCTCTGCTGTCTGCATTGTTTGATAAAATTCATCATTACAGTTGAGAAGAACATTCGTCATAGCGCCCTTACCCGTGCCGTGGGTGACTGCCATTTCAATATTTTGCGCATTAAAGAATATTTCTTGGATATCACCGCGCTCATCAACGCTATTGAGACCGATAAAGCCATCAACCGAATGGTAAGCTTGCGGGTCAACGCCATTAATACGAGCAATATAATCGCCAACGGTATAGTTGATTTTCTCAAGGCGTTTTCTGTAATCAAGATAGGCTTGTTCGTTGATCAAAAGCTCAATGCCGCCGCCAATTTTCCAGTACATAAATTCAGCCATAAGCATTCCCAGTTCATTCTTTTTTTGATTACGAAGCAATTTGCATAATATTTATCGCGCTGTCAAGTGACAATAAAGGCTGATTAAAGAAAATCGTAGATCATTGATTCGTCACTACCCGCATATTTCATTGTCGTACGGTTAATCAAGCGCTCTGCGCCGTTGGTTAAATGACCCATATAAAAATCCGTCATTAAATTACGCTTTTCTAGGAAGTTTTTATCCGCCGCCATAGCGCCAAATTCGCGTAAGAATTCCTCGCTCATATAAGGTGCTTGCTCTGGCGTTCTTTTTTTATTGAATGAAAGCGCATTACGCTGCCCATTTTCACGGCGCTGCCAGTGGGCGCGCACGGCCATTAATGCGTTATAATCATATTGTTTACGCAGCCCATCGTTAAACCATGCGTCAAAGGCGATGCGCCGTGCGCTGCCATTTTCTACGCTTTGTGGCGACATGGTTGCGGCATGTTGAAAGGCCTTGTTCACTGATCTACAACCTTTTAACGCCGTTTTTAAATAGGATGATTGCGGGTGGGCTTGCTGTAACTCCCATGCCATCTGCGCTTCAAAACTAAACGCCGCAGCTTCTGAAAAGCGTACATTAATCAGGTGGTCGTATAAGTGATCTGTTTTACGCAGCAGCAAGCCTTTATGTTCCTGCACGGCATGACAGAGCTCATGCGCAAGCGATAAGGCTTGAAATTCTTCAGTTGAGTAAGGCGAAAGCACGATTTTACGCGGATAAGGTTTAAAACTTGCTTCACAGGCAGCCATTTTATCATCATAGGCAATACGCAGTTTTGTATCACTGACGAAATCAAAAAGCGGCGCACCAGATTCTGTTTTGGCAAGCGCCATCAATAGCCGCGCTATACGCGCCTTATCATCAGCGCGCTGCGTGTCTTTATCTTGGAGTTTTCGCAATATATTTTTAATCATCATGTACATTTACCATAACGCCCGCGCAAGCGCAAGGATTATAGGCTTCGCCCCGTATAATCAGCTTATAAACCTGGCTTCGTGATAGATTTATAAAAATCGCGCTTCGTTTGCGCATCCCAGTTATAGGAAAATAAATCATTGCGCGTATTATCTTGCCCCATAAACGGTATCGACGATGCGCTAAAACGGATAAAGGTTCTAAAACCATCAGCTGGCGCGGTGTCAGGTTCATGCGGGCAATAGGCATTTAACAAATGCAGCGTATATACAGGCGGGCGATATGGGGTGATGCCTTGGCAGGCATGTGCTAACGCGTTGAAAATTTCTTTCTTTTGCATTTGCGCAGGATTCCCCGTTAGCGGCGCGGCATAAAACTTGGTCGGCAACATATTGCATATCGACATTTGATGCTGCACGGGCTGCGGAATAATATTCGGTTTTTGAAAGCCATCAATATGCACGCCAGACGGGCGGTGGGTGTCGTCTTTTTTGACCGTACTTTGCTGGATCGTCAGATAAATATACTGGTCATCCAAATGCGGGTTAATCATGCGTTCTAATTCAATTTCGCGCTTGAGTAAATCACCGTAATTATCCCATATAATTTGCGGGATACGGTAATCTGTTTGCGGGAATTTTATCGGCAAGTCTTCAATATACATGCCTTCTGGCGTAATAAACGAAGCGTCTTGCGCGTGGGGCGAGACGATAATGCCCAGCGGCACCTGCGCTGCGGTCGAAAATTGCGATGTGATGCTCACTGGATTATCAAAAGCCTGACGGTTAGCAATTCGATCAAAAATAACCGGCAAATGCGCCATGGTTAAGCGATTAGGCTGCCATACAGCCCCTATTTCACTGCGTGTTCTTTGCTGATATTTAAAACGCTCAAAATCCTGCATTATTCTTCTCCCCCTAAATATAATGCAGGACTTTAAAAGCTAGCGACCATTATGTCAACAACCTAGCTGGCGAGGTTGCCTTCTATAGCGATTGCCGCGTCATTGGCGGCGTTCGCATTCGGCCCGCCGGCCTGCGCCATGTCAGGGCGACCGCCGCCACCTTTGCCGCCAAGCGCCTGCGCGCCGACGCGTACAAGGTCAACCGCGCTGATTTTATCAGTCAGGTCATCCGTCACGCCAACAACGATAGAAGCTTTGCCTTCATTGGTGGCGATTAAAGCGATAACGCCAGAGCCGATTTTGGCCTTTAGTTCATCTGCCATTGGTTTTAAATCTTTGGGCGGGAAACCATCAAGGACTTTGGCGATGTACTGCACGCCTGCAACGCTTTTGATATCGTCATTCTCGCCACTAGCAGCGCCGCCGCCCATGGCAATTTTCTTACGCAGCTGTGAGACTTCTGTTTCTAACTTCTTGCGCTCGTCTAAGATTTGCTCCAAGCGGTCTAAAAGCTCATCAGGCGTTGTCTTAATGCGGTTTGCAATTTTCGACAGTTGCGCATCACGCTGGTTAAAGTAAGACAGCGCAGCTTGGCCAGCAATTGCTTCAATACGGCGTACACCAGATGAAACGGCGCTTTCGCCAGTAATTTTGAACAGGCCTATATCACCCGTGCGCCGCGCATGTGTGCCGCCACAAAGCTCAACCGAAAAATACTTACCTTTAGAATCTTTCGTGCCCATTGTCAGGACGCGGACTTCATCATCATATTTTTCACCGAATAATGCCATTGCGCCTGCTTCAACCGCTTCGTCTTTATTCATCAGACGGGTGACAACTTCGCTATTGGCGCGGATTTCATCATTAACTATACGTTCAACCTCGGCTGTTTGTGCGTCTGTAAGCGGCACAGGCTGCGCGATATCAAAACGCAAACGTTCAGGCGCAACGAGCGAGCCTTTTTGCGTAACGTGGTCACCCAAGACTTGACGCAAAGCGGCATGCACCAAATGTGTTGCGGAGTGATGCGCACGGATATTTTCGCGGCGCGCATGGTCAATGGTCATTTCCAATGCGTCACCTAGGCTGATTTCGCCTTCGGTTACGCTCAGTTTATGAACAAATATTTTGCCCAGAACTTTAATTGTGTCGGTAACTTCCGCCTTGCCCTTTGGCGCCACGATTACGCCTGTATCCCCAGCTTGACCACCGCTTTCAGCGTAAAATGGCGTTTGGTTTGTGACGAGCAGAATTTCATCACCCTTTTTTGCAGCATCAACGCGCTTGCCGTCATTGAGCATTGCTTTGACAACGCCTTCGGCATGGTTTGTTTCATAACCCAAAAAGTCAGTCGCGCCAATTTCGTCTTCTAAATCGAACCAGACCTTTTCAAGCTTGGCATCACCGCTACCGCTCCATGCCGCGCGAGCTTTGGCTTTTTGTTCCGCCATGCATTTATCAAACGCATCTGTTTCCACCTCAATTTCGCGCTGACGCAGAGAATCTTGCGTTAAATCAAGCGGGAAACCAAATGTATCATATAATTTAAACGCGATATCACCGGCAAGGCTATCGCCTGCGCTGAGGTCAGATGTTTCCGCGTCCAATAATTTCATACCGCGATCAAGCATGGTGAGGAAGCGCGTTTCTTCCATTTTCAGAGTTTCGGTAATCAGGCTTTCAGCGCGGCGAAGTTCTGTGAAATGTTCGCCCATTGACCCAATTAATGTCGGAATAATTTTATAAAGCATCGTGTCATTACTGCCGAGCAAATAGGCATGGCGCATCGCGCGGCGCATAATACGGCGCAGAACATAGCCGCGACCTTCATTTGAGGGCATCACGCCATCCGCCAATAAAAACGATGTCGCGCGGATATGGTCAGCGATTACGCGGTGCGATGTATAAAGCTCTTTATCATCAGGGGCGACACCCGTAAGCTCGGCGCTGCGTTCAATCAGGCCGCGCATAATATCAATATCATAGTTACAGTTAGAGCCCATCAGCGTTGCCGCCATGCGCTCTAGCCCCATACCTGTATCAATTGATGGCTTTGGCAGGTTTTCACGCACGCCGCCTTCAAGCTGGTTATATTGCATGAAGACCAAATTCCAAATTTCAATAAAACGGTCGCCATCTTCGTCAGGAGAGCCTGGTGGGCCGCCCCAAATATGTTCGCCGTGGTCATAAAAGATTTCTGTACATGGGCCGCAAGGGCCTGTATCACCCATTGACCAAAAGTTATCAGACGTTGCAATGCGAATGATTTTATCATCACCAAAGCCAGCCACTTTTTTCCAGATATTCACCGCTTCGTCATCATCATGAAAAACCGTAACAAGCAGCTTGTCTTTTGGCAGGCCAAATTCTTTGGTGATTAAATTCCATGCAAAGGCTATCGCGTCGTCTTTAAAATAATCACCGAACGAGAAGTTACCGAGCATTTCAAAAAACGTGTGGTGTCGTGCTGTATAGCCGACATTTTCAAGGTCATTATGCTTACCGCCAGCACGCACACATTTTTGTGATGTTGTCGCGCGGCTATAATCGCGTTCTTCTGCGCCAACAAAAACATTTTTAAACTGGTTCATGCCCGCATTGGTAAACATTAATGTCGGGTCATTTTGCGGAACAAGCGAAGATGAGGACACAATTTCATGGCCATGATCTTTATAATAGTTCAAAAAAGTGGAGCGAATTTCGTTAACCGTTTTCATCTGTATGCTGCCTTATCTTCTTGTCAGAGCGGTACTCTGCGTATTTTTATAAAATTTCAACTTACGACTATAGAGAAACTTTATGCCTCCTTGCAAGCGCAAAGGCAATTATACAAGGATGTGAGGCCATATTTTTGAAATGGTTTGACAGCCTTGCCTGCGCTCATTAAAAATATGAACATATAAAAAAATAAATGAGGATTTTTCAATGGGTATTTCGGACGCATTTAACGAGCTGTTTTCTACCGATCCCGAAGCATGGACCGACGCTGCCGCGCATATGGCGAGCCTGAGCTGCCCAGAAAAAGATCTCGCACAATTCACCGAGTCCATCAAAGCAGCAAACGCCCTTACCGACATGTTCAACGATATGATTTTCCGCATGGACAAGCATAATTTATATATTGCAGGACATATTTTTGAAGAAATGCCCGTCGATGCGCAGAAACACCTGATTGATTTCGCGCTTCATGTTTGCGAAGAAGCCACAGGCGAGGATAATTACCTGTCGAATTACCCGCAATATTTAGCGCTCAGAGCACAAAGCGAGCGTTTTGCTAAAAATTATTATCTTTTGCCATCAAACACGCATATTTTTTATCGTGAGGCCTTAAAGAATATGAGCCAAACAATTTTTAAATCCTTACATGTTGCAGCAAGCCATTATGAGCATGAAGTAACCAAACACATGAAGTTTGACCCCGAATAATAATCATCCCCAATATCAATATAAGGACGCGTCGACTATGAGTTATGATCAAAATAATATATTTGCCAAAATACTACGTGGCGAGATCCCTTGCGACAAAGTGTTTGAAAATGATTATGTGCTTGCTTTTCGCGATATCGACCCAAAGGCTAAAATGCATATTTTGATCATTCCTAAAGGCGCTTACACAGATATTGTTGATTTTGGCGCTAATGGCAACAGCCAAGAAATTCATGAATTTTACAAAGCCGCAGCGCAAATCGCACAAGAAAACGGCCTCACCGAAAACGGTTTCCGCTCCATTGCAAATACAGGAAAGTGGGGAGGTCAAGAAGTGCCGCATTATCACCTTCATTTACTTGGCGGCGAAGCCATCGGGCCGCTTGTGTCTAAATAATCACTGAGAGTTCCGGCTAATTTAGCATATTATTCCGCGTCTATAGCTGGCTTGCTGGGGAAAGACGACAATAAAGCGAGCATCCACGATAGTGGCAACAGGCCAATAAGCCCTGCAATCATATAGGTCGGCCATGGAAATGCGATACGGCCTGTATTTCTATCCAAAGCGCTTGCAATGCGCGCCGCCGCCTTATCTGCAGCCATCAAAAACGGCATCTTATACGGGTTAATATCGGTCATTGGAGTCTTAATGAAACCAGGGCAAATAACATTAATTTTTACCCCGTCTTTTTTATACGCGCCGCGCAAAGATTCGCCATAAACCCTCACCGCTGCCTTTGAAGCAGCATAGGCTGGCGCCGTTGGCCATGCCGAAAAACTTGCAAGCGAACTCATTATTGCAATTTGCCCTGTTTGACGCTCTTGCATCCGCGCAAGAATTGGGCTGACCGTATTAATGACACCATTAATATTTATATCAAAAACATCTTTTACCTGCTGTGCATTTTCACCCACAGCGTTCATTGCGCCATCAAGCTGCCCTGTGCCGCCAGATATACCTGCATTCGCAATCAGCAAATTAATTTGATAGCGGCGATCCATATCAACCAGCCAAGGGGATATCACATCACGTGCGCGCACATCTATAATGCCGCTATGCACCTCCGCCCCGCGGTCTCGGCATAAGCCTGTAATGTCCTGCAGGCGCTCTGGGTTGCGGCCTGTCAAAATAAGGCGCACGCCATTTTGCGCATAATGCAGCGCCAAGGCATAGCCTATTCCACTTGTCGCGCCTGTAATTAATATCGTTTTCATACCCAGCTTCGCCCATCTTTCGTAATTCAATATTGCAATCAGATTTTATAGCGTTAATATAGATGAAATTTTTTACAATTGCCAATATATAGCTGAGTACACCCTATATGACAGAATCAAGTTTGAAACGCCGCGGCCTTATGTTTGTTCTATCCTCCCCTTCTGGCGCAGGAAAGACAACGATTACGCGCGCTTTGCTTGATGATAATGCAGATGCGATCATTTCCATTTCCGCGACCACGCGCCAAAGACGCGCTGGTGAAGTCCATGGGCAGGATTATTACTTTGTTGATATGGCCGAATTTAATGAAATGGTCGCCAAAGGTGATATGCTGGAACACGCCAAAGTCTTTGGCAATTATTACGGCACACCGCGTGGCCCTGTCGAAGAAGCATTAGAAGCTGGCAAAGATATTATTTTCGATATTGATTGGCAAGGCACGCAGCAGCTTGCCGAAATCGCCCGTGATGATTTAGTCACCGTTTTCGTCCTCCCGCCATCATCAGAAGAATTAGAGCGCCGCCTAAACAACCGCGCGCGCGATACACGTGAAAAACAAGAAGACATTTCAGGGCGCATGGCCAAAGCCGCAGATGAAATGTCACATTATTCAGAATATGACTATGTACTGATTAATAAAGACGTTGAGAGCACAATAAAAAACGCACAGATGATTTTAGACGCAGAGCGCATGCGCCGCCGCCGCCAAAAAGGCCTATCTGACATGGTGCGCGGGATGATGAACGGCCTATAGCCCCCACTCTCGCTCCATTCCTTCATCTCATATTCAAGGCATAAAAAAAGCGGCATTTGCCGCTTTTATCATTTTCTATGTAACTCGCCGCTTACTCTTCTTCAGAAGCCGCGCCTGCAATCGCATCAAGTGATGGCGCTTCTTCGCCTTCTGCCACCGCAGCTTTTTCTTTCTCTGCGCCGTTGCTCCACTCTTCTTCGCCGTCCATCATATCGATTTCTGCTTCGTCTTCATCATCTTGCATATGAATAACGCGCTGATGCGAACGTGTAAGTTCTTCTTTAAGGTCTGTTGGCGCAACAAGGTCTTCCGCAATTTCGCGCAAAGCAACAACAGGGTTTTTGTCATTATCACGGTCAACAAGCAATTGTGCGCCCGCACCAATTTTACGTGCGCGCTGCGCCGCAACCATTACAAGTTCAAAACGGTTTGTGACTTTATCAATACAATCTTCTACGGTTACGCGCGCCATAATGCTGCCCTACTTCTCTATGTTTCTATATGTTCAGATATCACGTTTTTTGTTCCTGACATGCAGAAATACCACATAATATCCATGTATTTTCTATGCTTTATAACGGCTAGAGGGCGCAGTTTCAAGCTAAATTTGCGTATATATATATTTAATCAGAAAAAGACCATTATTATGAAAAAAGACTTGCCTTTTACCCTTTTATATTATAAAATCTTAATATAAGTATTATTTATTAGCGCTATTTTAAAGTGATTAAAATTCATTTACCCATTTGAAGTGTAAACTTTGGTGTAGTAATATTCTTTAAAGCATTTTTAATCTTCGCCATTTAATATTGCGATAATAGACTGGGTAACCATAAAAAAGAAAAGAGTACGATGAGCCGTAACGCAAAAAACCAAGGCATAAAAGGTATTCCCTTTTACCCTGAAGAAAAGCTAGCCATTTTTATTGATGGCTCCAATTTATATGCGGCTGCAAAGGCGCTAGATTTTGACATTGATTATAAAGCTTTATTGAAATGGTCGTCAGAACAAGGTCGCCTTGTCCGTTCATTTTATTACACAGCCATCATCGAAGACCAAGAATATTCACCGATAAAGCCGCTAGTCGACTGGCTCGATTATAATGGTTACAGCATGGTCACAAAACCAACGCGCGAATATATTGATGATGAAGGGCGCCGCAAAATTAAAGGTAACATGGACATTGAATTAACCGTCGATATGATGGAAATCGCCGAACGTGTCGACCATATTATGCTCTTTTCTGGCGATGGTGACTTCCGCCGCCTTATCGAAGCGGTACAAAGGAAGGGCGTGCGCGTCACAGTTGTCAGCACAATTCGCACAAAGCAGCCAATGGTTTCTGATGATTTAAGACGGCAAGCGGACCACTTCCTTGACCTTGACATACTCGGCGATTACATCGCGCGCGAAGGCTTTGTTCCCGCAGCAAAAAATGATAAGCGCGAAACAAATGGCAATACCAAGCCTGCCAGCCTACATGATGATTTGGTCGAAGAATACGTTTAGAATTGCTGCATATTTTTGCCTGTAACATTACAAATTTTCCACAAAAAGCGCCTGATTTTCAAGGCGCTTTTTGCATTCTAGCAATGCTTTATTTATAAAAATTAGCAGCTTATTAAGGAATTTAGCTTATTTTTTAACTATCAAATTTGTATTTATATGGGCAAATATCATATAATATTAGCACAGTATAAATTTACAGCTGAAATACAGTAAGGTTGAAGGACTTAAAAATGAACGCCAAAGCGCCAACACCGCAGCCCAAAGACGCGCCACAGAGCAAACTGAATATGTTTGAGCACCCTGGGGAGGCCGCGCCTGTCCTACCTTCAATTAATGATAGCATGAAGTTCGACCTTATTATCAATGACAAACAAAAAGCGATGCTGATTGTAGACAAGCCCTTTGCCGAAGTTTTGTATTGGGCCGAATACGACCTTGACCTTGATGAATTGTTTTTTGTTACTGTGCGCGGAAAGATTCTGCCGCTTGGCAAAGTTGTCGCGAGCATGTTTAGGCCGTATATGTCACAGGCGACTTACATTACTGCCGTGCGGATGGAAGATGAAAAATTAGCCGATAATCAGCGCGTACCGCTTATCGTGAGACTAGATGGCGCGCAGTTTAATCGCGTTACCCACGCCCAAATGATTGGCACGCCGCCCGAAGCGGATAAATTAGCAAAAAGCAAGGAGGCATAAATGGCTTGGACAGACCTTAGAAAAGTAAAAGAAATGCCCCTTGGTATGGCGCTTGGCACCGTATCAAAGATGATTACAGGGCAGAATTTAAACATTAAGCCGCGCCAGTTACAAAAACTAGACGATGCAAAGCTTGAAGAATTTCAGATATTACAAGAATATGAGCGTGAAAAACTGTTTATGGTTTTCGCAAACCATTTTACCGCACCTGAAAACGTTGAAAAAGCGCGCGAGGATTTTTGGGGCTTTATCAACCATTTATACGGTACGCACACATTGCGCAGCTATATTAATGTCGTGCTGAGCCACCCCGCAATCATTGAGGCTCTCATTGAAATTTACTTTAAAAATGAGAAGCAACTACAACAGCTCACTTACGCTCTTGATCGCCGCCAAGAGCATGTTAAGTCCTTTGGCCGCGCCATAGAACAAATGCCCGCGCAGCTTACAACTTTAATTGAGAATTACGACGGCGACAGTGCCAAGTTCGTGAAAGAGATGAGTGCTCTTGAGCCAGAAGCTGAACCCGCTCGCCAAGAAGAGGAAGCAGCGACAGTGAATGACGACGATACAAAGACAGAAGATAGAGACCAAAAAGAGAATGCTTCCCCAGACGCTGAAAACAGCGCAGCAGAAGCCGGTATAAACAATAAAGATATGAAAGAGGCGGTGTAAGATGGCCATTAATTGGAATAATGTTGAAGCAGTAGATAACTCAGCCCAGATTACGGCATTAGAGTTCGCCATAAAAGATGGTGAAATTGGGCGTATGGAAAAGCTTGCCCTTGGTCAATCCCAGACATGGGAAATGCTCGTTGACACATATGGCGGCAACGAATTAAAAGCATCACAAATGGCCCTAAAACTTGCTGAAAACGCCGACCTTGCTCAAATTGAGGGTTACATCAAGAGCAAAGGTCTTGAATTCAACGCAGGTGATTTTGCCGATGACTTCCTAAAGTTAGAAGAATCAGGAGAGTTAGATAACTTCCTCAATCGTATTAAAACTGATCCAGATTATAAAACACAGCTTGCTGAAACACTTGAGAACAACCCCTCCGCAATAAGCAGCGTTATCGCCCAACATAGCGCCGCACCTACCCCGTTTCAGCCCGATGCGCGCGATAGCACACCCACTGATGCGCCAACTATATTAGATAGTATTACGGATATTATCCCTTCTGTCGATAATGGCAATACAGAGCCTGAGATAACCATCCCTCTTCGCCCCGCGGCTGATATACAAGCGGACGAAGAAACGAACACATCCGGCAATGGTGCAGCAGCACCCGCTGCAGGAGATGTAGAAGCCTATATGCAAATTGCGCAATTTATGGATCAACATGTGGACGCAAACCCACAGGACGCGGCACTTGCAGAACATTTTATGAGCCGCATTGCCCCAGGACCAAACCAAGACCCCCAACTTGTCGAAGCCCTGAAACAGTTTAAAGCCAATAACGGCGACTTACTTAAGGCAGATAGCGGGGATGGCGATGATTTGATGGCTGGGTTCATGGATAAAGATGCCATGATCCATGACCTGCTGGACAGCTACAAAAAAACGCCAGATAAAGCCTATGAAGCGCTGGCTAACCCTGACTTCCAAAACGAAGCTTTCATGCAGTATTCGTCGGTTGGCCAAATGATAGGGATGATTGCGACACCCATTCTTAACTGGTTGGGCGGCCTGTTTGGACAGGACAGCACGCTTAGCGGCTGGGCGCAAATGGATTTCGGCGAAATGATGAAGGACTTCCAAGGATTCTTTAATAACGGGATGAATAATGCGATGGCGATGAGTAATAATAACTTGAGTCTCACAGATGCCCTTGGCATTGGTGGGCGCACAATTGTAGGCGCCGTAGAGGACACTTTAGACGTAACAAGATATGGTCGCCAATACACACAAGACAATCCAAACCTACCTGACCAAAACACGGTTGCGTTAATCCAAGACGACGGAACAGTCGAAACAATTAACCTTGCTGATCCGCAAAGAAGCAATGCGGAGCAGAATACGCCAGAGGTTCCAAACCCGAACCAACCAAACCAAGACAGGGACAATACACAGCAACCAGGTTTCAACCCTGCAACATCAGGCTTAAATTAAAAAATAATTCAGTAACACATAAAAAGGGCCAGCATGAAACCTGGCCCTTTTTTATTCTCAAAATTTGTGCTTATTTTCGGTAGTTGATAATATTTTTTGGCATTCTTGGTGGACGCAGCAATATTGGTTCATATTTCTGAAAAAGCCCAATACCGAAGGACTTATTAAACTCTGCAATACGGTCTTCATCTTCAAGCGGATGCGATTTATCGCGGTTAACATCAACACTATCCAAAAACTTACTACCATTCTCATCACGGTCAAACTTACAGGTGATCGGGAAGAAAATCGTCTGACCATAAGCATCTATATATGAATATGTCATGCGCACAAAAAGCTTACGGTCTCTCAAATCCATAAACCTTAAAGTATGCGGGTAAGGCACATTTAGTTCGATGTAAGTTTTACAGATGCCAAAATTTATGGATGCTTTTGATGGCTGCATCACCCAAAAACCGAAAACCAGAACAAACAGCGTCACGGCCCCACCAATATAGAGCTTCTTTTTTGACTTATCTTTTTCGACCTTTACGCCATGCGCAGCCATATCAGCCTTTGTTTTTTTTGCTGATGTCTTCGTAGGCTTTGCATTTGGGCTTTTAATTTTACTCATAAAAGGCCTTCTTATTCATCCTCAGGGGCGACCATTTTTTTCGCGCCCGCTTCTACTAGCTCCTCAACAATGCCGGCAATGACCGCGCTTACCGCCGCGGCCTTACCGCCGTCACCAGGGTCTTCAGACAAAGCGAGCACGCGGCGCTTAATCTCTGATCGGGCACTGCCGCCAGGGAAGTTCGCGGCAAGCACTTGACGCGCCCGTGATGCACCCATACGGGTATATAAACGCGTACGCACAGCAACATCTTCTGCCGTGGTCGATAACGCCCATAATTCGATAGGCCCCAATGTATTAATCAAATGCTGTTCATAACGCCCTTGCTTTGTACCCAAAACAAGCAAAGCTGGCGCACCAGACGATTTTGGCCCCGTTAAACTAAAGCGAATAACATTACGCGCCGTCGCCGTTAAGCCAAATCGGTTTTGAATGTTATCAACCGCAGATTCGGATACAGCCGCGCCCAATACCCACACGCCAGTAGCCAAGTCAACCATATCATCATCAAAATCATCGAGCAGCTGCGATGCCAAAACGATTTGAACGCCACGCTTACGTCCCTCACGCACATCACGAATAACCTGACCACGCACCGCCGATGAAGAACTTGTACGGTGAAATTCATCAAAACAAAGGCGTTTGGGAGTCTCCGCCATGTCGTTAAGGCGCATTTCATGGAAAGAACGATATCGCTCAGGAATAAAAGGCAATGTTTCAGGCCCTAACCACCAGTTACGCACCAAAACATTACGCGCAAGCATGTACATAATAGCCGTCTGCCTGTCGGCCGTATCATCGCCCTGCGGTGAAACATCCATCAAATCAAGCGAACAAATACGCGTATCTGCAATATCAAACTGCGTTACAGAAGCCAGAATTGGATATTCACGGATCGCCGAAGTCAGCATACGTTCAAACGCATTAATCACGTTTTCAGCGCTTGTACCAATTTGCGTTTCTTCCAACAGCGTTCTAATTTGTGGCTTACGCGCAGCCGCAATAGCATCGGAAAGAAGCGGCACCGCATGACGCTGCGCAACATTTGCGGAAATAGCATCCCCTGCTTCAAACAGTTTATCAACAACGTCCCACCAATATGGGTCAGTTGGCAAATGCAGGTTGTTTTTTTGTATCGCTTCATCAATTGCGTCATCAATACGCGGCAGATAAGGACGCGGTTCAGCGCTGGCTTGCGTATCATCACGCCAACGATACATCTCATCAATAACCATACTACATAGCTGTTGAATGCCATCATAAGGCTGCGTATAACCAGGCGGTGTACAAAGTAGCGTCATCAGCTCAATCAAATAGCTGCGCTCATCAATAAGCGGATAGCGACAGCCTAGCTGTGTGTCAAAGGGGTTAATCGCATATTTATGGGACATTTGTAAACGGAAATACCCAGCTTCGTGCTGGCGATCCGGCGGCAAGGCCTCTTTAACCAATGAAATCAGGCCAGAAGATGACGGCCCAATATCAATAACGGCGACATAAGGCAATTTATTCAAGCCCGGCGTTAACACTGTGCCGAGGTTAAGCGAGTTCATTAAAACAGATTTACCTGCCCCCGGCTGTGCGAAAATCAAATCAAACCATGTGGTTGTCAGTGCTGAACCTGTTTGATACGGCCATAACTTACCATCCGGCGTTCTGAGCATGATCGCGCCTTCATCGAACGGGCTTGACGGACGCTGCCATGGCAGCATCTTCATCACTTCAATCATTGGCGCAATCGCCGCAGGGGCAGTGCCGGCGCAATGAATACCAAGCGCAGAGGACATCACGCAGTCCAAGCCATCACCAGACGCATCACTTACCTGCGAATACCCCCAACTTTCAAAAGACTGCGTCAAAATTGACATACGGTCTTCTAGCAAGCGGCGCTGGTCACGGCGCGCCCAAGTCGCAATGGATATTCTTAATTTCACCACAGGCTCGCTACGTGCCATGGCCTGCAAGCCTTCGAGCGAATATTTAATCTGCTTATTCGCAACATTTGTTACACTGAGCATTGTTGCGGCCTGCGATTTAAACGCCACGCCATGCGCGCCGCCGCCTTCAATTAAGAACGAAATACGATAAGGGACTT
>DELD01000059.1:0-4820 GCA_002354205.1 Micavibrio sp. UBA2705
AGGCGCTGATATAGTTGTGACAAGTGAGCTAAAAACTTCAATGGCTGTGTTTTTTATAGTGAAGAAAACATCAGTTATTCTCACGCCAAAAACATCAACATCGCGGAGCGTTTCAAAGATTTCCTCTCTGAATAAGAAAAATGCTGTAGTCGCAGCGGTGATTGCTGTTGTAACAAAAGCTATAGGGTTAGCAGCGATCACGGCATTAAGCGCAGCAAAGGCGGCGGTCAAAGACGTAACAGCAACTGGCAGCGTTGTGCCTATTTGCAATATAAGCAAGGGTAGCGTAGAAGCCACGGCAACGCCTATAATATTAAGGATAGTGCCCAAGCTTGCCGCAAGGCCATCAAGCGCCCTTGAGAGGAGCAGAGAAGCCCCTTTCATTGTGTCGCTTTCACTTGCAAGCAGCATAAATTCATTTTTGATGCGTTGCACAGAGCGTTCAATCGTTGGCGGTAACTCATAGCTATTGATTGCGCTTTCAGCATCTAAAAGAGCTTTGAGGAAGCTTTCAGAAGTCAATTTCCCCTGCTCGGCAAAGCGTTTTAAATCAGTTGCAGCTTTACCGCCCAATTGCTCAGCGATTGTTTTAGCCAAAAGCGGCGCACCTTCAATCAATGAGTTAATCTCTTGCGCAGCGTTTGCAAAGTTGCCGGCTAAGCCCTGCGTCAACTGTGTCATAACAGCATTAGCCGCCTGCGCAGAAGTACCAGAAGCCGTGAAGCCTTTAGATAAAAGCTCCGTGACCTTTGTTAAATCTGTGGTGTTTCTGATTGCATCAGGAAGCGACGTATTTAAGCGCACATAGTTGCTGACAAGGCCATCAAGCGCGTCACCAGTCTTAAGCGTTATCGCATAAAGGTCATTGAATCTTTTGTTATATTCATCAGTGCTTGATGTAACGTTTTTAAGCTGCGTTTGCATGGTTGTAAGCTTGTCGCTAAATCTTACGAACTCACGCGCACCAAGCGTTGCAACTACGCCCAGCAGCGCCGTTTTTAAGAGCGCCGCTGTGCGGTTAAGGTTCTTCATGCCTTTATCTAAATTATCGGTGCTTTTAGTGGCTTTATCGCCGCTAGTTGCAACACCGTCAAGCTCACGGCGAATTACACGCGCACCTGTCCCATCAGAGCGTATACCGATGACGATTTCAGCATCTGCTGTCATGTTTACCTCTTAATGAGCGCTTCTTGTTCTAGCGCACGTATATGTTTCGTTAATAGCGCGATTTCGTCCGCGCTTCCCATGCCGTGGATTTCAGCCCATTTGACAATTGACGACCACGGAATTGATCCCGCAGCCATGCCAATAGGTCGGTCGTGTTGTAATTCTTGAAAAGCAATAATGTAGGTGTCCAAGCCTGCCAGAAGTACAGGGCGCTTTTCTACAGCTTTGGGGATAATTCCTTGCTGCAAAGCAATCTCTATTTTGTCGAGATCAGCCCCATACTTCCTATGCCAAGCTAGGACTTCACGGAGTTTTTTGACTCTGCTTCCTCTTGCTCTTTAATGAAATTGGCTTGCGTTGTTGATTGCGCGATCACTTCGCCCAAAATCAAATAATTATCTTCATCTGAGAAGAATTTGACCGCGTTCTCTTTGTTGAAAGCGAGCGTTTTACCTTTGTATTTAACGCCCTTCCATCCAGTGATGATGTGATCAACATAGACTTTTGCCATATCAACAAGCTGCTCGTTTGCCATTTTCTCGCCGGCCTTTTCGGACAGCAAGCCTTTCTCAACCATCGCTTGCTTATTCGCGTATTTCTTGCGGACAACATCGAGGGCCACAGCTAAGGCGCGGTTTTTCACAGCGGACTTGATTGATATTTCATAGTCATAGAAATCTATAGGGTAAGAGTCTGTCATTTTGGTATCCAATCGGGTTATTGCAAGCATGATTGGCGCGGTGAAAGCACCCGATAAGGACTTCCACCGCACCGCCTGCGCAGGTGTTCAATAAATAAATATCGGGCTGGTCGGTTTAAGAAGGTGTGCGCGTAATTTGGATAGTGTTGCCTTGTGAAGCATCCATAACCGCGCCAAATTCTAGCGTAATCGGAATATCTGTATCATTGCCCGCAGCTTCAATGCTCGCGGCTGTAAACTTGATATTTGGGAGAACAACATCATATTTGAGCGTAGACGCGCCACCAACACTGAAAGATAAATCCGTGTAAGTGTTCGCAAGGAATAGGTCGTAAGCTTCCTCATTCTCAAAGTACATTGTGATAGAGCCAGTCACATCAAAGCGACCAGAGCCAACACCAACGGCATCAATAGAGCCGACAACTGGTTGCGCTCTCAGATTGTTTGTGATGTTCAAGTCGATTGACTGAATTTTTGGCGATGTAATGCCTGTCATTGCAAGAGATGCAAAATCGTTACTTGCTGACAATACAGGGTTTGCGTTTGCGTCCGTATATGTCGCGCCGCTGATAATAGCCTGCGTCAAGGTCGGAACACCAAAGCCCATTATACCCGCTGAGCCTGTCACGATCTGATTGGCTGCGATTGACAGGGACATCGTATTAACCTGACAACCTAAGAAGCGCTTATATTGGTCGGTTGCGCCTGTTTCGATCTTTTCCTCAAAGGTGAAATATTTGTTGGTGATGCCGTTTTCTAAAACGTTAGTGCTCCAAGCGTTTTGGAATAGGCTTTCTAACCAATCATCAAACGAGCCATAAGAAAGCTCAAAGTTATAAGAGCCCTCAGAGCGACGACCTACGCGCACGCGGTCTGTGATTTGACGGTCTGGGCGAATTTCGTTTGATGTGATGTAATCCTGCATTGTCTGCATACCGCCACCAGTCACACGATCTTTTAAAAACGTTGGTGTTGCGGGTGTTGTGCCCGCTGTGACTTCTGCGATGTGCGCGAGCTGAAATTCGGAAGCGTTTGCGATTGTCATTGTGATGATCTCCTTTGTGCATAAAAAAAGCCCCAATTAAGGGGCTGCGAAGTGGTCTTATTTATCGGGGTGTTTAGGTTATTCGGTCGTACTCAAATTCGGCTGTTACATTCCATTGATAGAAGCCCGCGCCATCGGGCCCTATGTCTTTTGCATTGACGTTAGAAAAGCGCATACCGGACAAACCGTTATCAATGAATATGTCGGCGGCAACATCGGCTTTTGCCCTTGCGTCTATGCTTCCCTGCCCCTCTGGCTGAAAGACTTGGATAAATACAACGCCCTTGCGGCGAAATGCGTTGCTTGATGGGCTTCCTATACTTGCTTGGTAGCTGTCGTTGTTTTTCATTGCGAAACGCACCCACGTTGATTGAGGTGGCGTAAAGCTTACATCAGGCCATGCGATTGGCGTTGCGCTTGCCCATTGCGTATTAAAATAAGCTCTGACCGCTCTTTCTGCTTGCGAGAAATTCATTTAAAGCTCCCTTGCCTTGCGGTTTGTGACTTGCAATGCCGCTTCAACAAATCCTGCGGGCGATTGCTGAGAGTGACCATCATTAAGGCGCTCAATGTATGGCAAGTGATTAGAGATATACGCCGTGTCGTCTATTTTAAGCCCTGTGAGCGATGCTTCTGCTTTGGTTATAGTAACGAAGCCGCTTTCGTCTTCTGGGCTGTCTATCGACTCATTCACGGCGTTAATATCAAGATTCCAGTTACCGCGTGCGCGACCTGTATCAACAGGCGTGTTATTTACGAGCTCAGTCACCGCGATCAAGGCCGTTGAGCGCGTTTTATCCTCAAGGCCACCAACAACCTTTTTGTCATACGCTTTATCAAGCTGCTTTCTAAAATTACTCATGCACGCACCTGAATCATGTAAAGCACAACCGTTTCGGCGGGCTGCACAACCTCTGTGTTAATAACGCTATATGTCTTTGCGCCATCAATTATTTTTGCGTCATTGTTTGGCACATCATCAAGGGCAGTCCCTGCAATCAATACGCGCTTGTCTGTGCGCTTGATCAGTTCGCCGTCAATGTCTTTGTTTTGGAAGCTTGTAAAAACGCCCTTTGCAGCAACGTTAACAGGATCCCCAGAGGTAAACGTGTCTGTTGCAGGGTCATAAGCATCATCGCTGCTTGGATAGCGCACAGTAACAGAGCGCCCCTTGTCATTGATCTGCTTTAACGCTGTAGCAGCTACTTTTGAATAATCATAAGTCATACGCGCACCGCCCTTGCATTTAAGCTTGAACCAGAAACATAAGGACGCAACAGGCCATCAACAGCGGGGCGAGTTTTGCCATTCTGCGCGGTGTCCATGTATTCAACCTCGATCACATCAACCTTTTCACGCTTCACGGCGCGATCTTGCACAGGGTTAAGATCATCGCTCAGGCTTTCCAAGGCCAATACACATACAGCTTGCATCAAGCGATCAGGTATAACGCCCGCGTCAAAAGTTCTAGGCCATGACAAATCCTGCGTTTCGCTTTGTGGAGTGCTGATCCAGCGCCCCGCGTATTTCTGCTCGATGTAGTCCGTGGCTTTAATCAATGCAGCTTCTTTAACCGCATCGTCACCAGTCCATGCCGCATTGCCGCGATCTGTGTTGTATGTATCAGCATAAGCAACCGTAACATAGGAGTTTGCCCCTGCTACGATTGTGCCATCTTCAACGGTAAAAGCCATGTGTTGTCCCTTTATTTACTGGGCTTGTTCAATAATGTATTTAAAAGCGCTTCCGTCTTCTATTTCGCCCCTTGTCCACTGACCATAAGCAAGGCGGTTCAAATAACCTTCTATGTCTTTGGGGTAGAGCGCCGCGCTAAGATCGTGCCCGACGACATTGTGATATGTCGGCAAATATCTTGCCTTTTCATCACACACAACAGGAATGCCCGCT
>DELD01000059.1:5105-5802 GCA_002354205.1 Micavibrio sp. UBA2705
CACACACAACAGGAATGCCCGCCAATAATGCATCATTTCCTACGTTAGAGTTATGGACATAAACGCATGAAGCGCCTTTGATGTCTTCTTCAATTTCGCAATCAGGGCGGCTGCTTTGTGGCCCTTGTTTATTCATGGGGTGGCGGCGCACCTTGTATTTTAAGCCGAGCTCCTCACACATAGAAACCGCTTTTTGCGTCCATGCTTTTAGGCCTTGCATGTCCATTCCGTGCGATGAATCGCCAGGCGTTTGTTCTGCTATCAGGACATAGCCATCACGCTCATTGCGCTTGGGGTAATCAATGCCCAGTGCTTTAAATCTCTTATCGTCGGCGTTCTTAGGTAGCCAATTAAGGCCGTTTAAGCTTACTTGCCAATAGCCATCATAACCATTAGACCTCATGGCTCTATTGATATAGCCAAGATCAATAACTATCGACTGGATGCCTTTTTCTAGCGATGCATCAATAATCTCTTTGCCGTTAATTCTCATGCCGTAAATGACATTAATGTCGCACATTTCCTCACCGCTAAACTGTGAGGGATTCATGTGCGCCACTTCACACCCAATCCCCGCCAAGCCTTTAACGACTGACGAGGGGGTGTGGTGTCGGTGTTCCTGCTCTAAAGAGCCTGTATACCAAAAATTGACCTTCATTATTTGCCGGCCTTGGCTTTAGCCTTGGCTTCTGCTTCT
>DELD01000059.1:6132-6716 GCA_002354205.1 Micavibrio sp. UBA2705
GGCTTCTGCTTCTGCGTCTTCTTTGCTTTTTTCAGCAGGCTTTTCTGTGTCAGGCGCATACTTGCTATCAACAATGCGGAAACCGCGCTTTACAAGCTCAGCTTTGCGCTCTGGTGTTACTGGGTGTGGTTCGTAATAAACTTCGCGTTCTTTTTTCGCCATAGTGCTTATCCTTAATAAAAAATGTTAATAAATAAGGGGGAAGGTTGCCCCTCCCCCTTTCTTTTCAATTTACCGCTTAAGATGCTGTACCGATAGCGATTGTGCCCGCAGTGTGCTTAATGTCTGTTGCAACTTTATCCCAGTTGCTGCCAGTGCCAAGGTCTGCATCACTTGGCGATGCTTGACCGTTTGCTTCATCCCAAGCGTAACCTTTCAAACCAAGGCCAAACGTGTAATCAACTTGCATTGTTGTTTCAATGCGTGTCTTGCCGTTTACCGTTTCAATGTTTGAGATGATGTCACTGCCATCGTGAACAACCGCCGCGCTCTCCGCTAAAGAAAGCACTTTGTTTTTCGCTGGTGCAGCGGGTGAAACAACCTCTGCCGCATAAAGCGCAGGGGCATCGGTAACACAACCAGCC
>DELD01000021.1 GCA_002354205.1 Micavibrio sp. UBA2705
ATATTCAGTTTCAGCGAGAAGGCTTAACGCTTGTGCCTTGGCTTGCTGCTGGCTGATTTTATAAGTGAAGTCTGCCACATCCGTACGGTTGCCGCGCTTGCCGCCCAGCTCTATGGTTTGCTCGATGCCGAGCGTGATCTCCGCGCCATCAAAACCTTCCTGATCATCCTCTCCTGCAAAGTTCTCAATCTCAAAAACAGCATCGGGGTTTGGAGAGAGCGAGGCTTGTAATTTGCTGCCATCCGCCGCATCAACCTCGGCCAGTGCCGCCTTATAGGCAGGGTTATTCTGCAACGCCATCTGGAGCGCCGCCTGTTTATCCAGAGTCTCAGCTCCGGCGAATGTTGGTTGCCATAAAAGCATAGCTAACGCGGACGTGTAGAGTAATTTTTTCATTCTGTTTTCCTTTTTTGGTCAATAGGGGGGGGTAAGGAGGCACTGGATAGAGCGCAGCCTAAAGAGGTAAGGTCGTTAAAATTTATCCGCGCATGACATCAGTCAAATGCGGATACACTACGCCTTATATAATTATGATCTGGGAGGGCGTTTGAGGCCGTAAATAACATCCGATACAAACAGAGTGGTATCGGGCATAAGCGGCTTTCTATCACCAACAGAGGCAAAGTTAGCGTTATGAGATGTGTCAACAGCGTGATGGGCGCAGCACCCACCGCAAGACATCTTACAGCCGTTGTTGCCCTCTGACGTATCCTCGGGGCTGTCGGCGTCAATGGTTATGGAGAGTTCTGATCCGGTATCAACACTGGCATGAGCAGCATGCGAGACGCAGACCGTCACAGAGACGATCATGGCAAACACAGATAATATTAAAAAAAACTTACTCATCATTCCAAATTAACATTGAAGTGTTGACAATTCAATAAAAAAATTCTCTTACAGGGTAACCTTGATTTTAAGGTATAATGCTCTAAAAGCAACACGGTTAGTAATGTGGGGAAAGTAAATTATCCCGCGCAGCAGGACAGTTTGCTTACGTCCTTATCAAAAGTCTGCGCGGCGAGTTTTAAACCTTCCACCCCTGTTAAATAAGGAAATATGGTGCTTGCCAGTTCTTCGGTGGTCATGCCTGCCTTTAGAGCCAACACCATCGTCTGGACGATCTCGCCACCGTCCGGGGCCAGGATATGAGCGCCAAGCAGTTTGTCTGTTCTTTTGTCGGCCACCAGCTTGATAAGCCCCCGCGTGTCTCTAGCGGCAATATAGCGCGGCACATGATCAAGCGTAATCATGCTGGTTTTAACATCGTGACCCTTGGCCTTTGCTTCGCTTTCCGTCACCCCCACCATCGCCATTTGCGGATCGGTAAAAACAACGGCTGGCATATTTTCATTGCTGTATACATGATTATTACCTTCCAGTGCGTTCTTTGCCGCCAACTTGCCGCCGTAAGCAGCCATATAGACAAACATATCAGTACCCGTTACATCGCCTGAGGCGTAAATATCAGGGTTTGAGGATTGCATAAACTCATTGGTTTCAATACCGCCGTTTTTAAGCAACTTAATTCCAGCTTTATCTGCATTTAAGCTGGTTGTATTGGGGCTACGGCCCGCCGTCACTAAAAGCTTTTCGGCCGTAATAATCATATCGGCGGCTGTGGTGTCGCAACGACCTTCACTGTCACAATTAAGGCTCTCACATGTGAGCTTGACGCCTTCGGCGGACGATTCAATCTTTTGATAACCTACGCCCGTACAAACTCTTACCCCTTCTGCTTCCAGATAAGTTTTTAAGGCTTCACTGATTTCAGGCTCGGCTTCGGGTAGCAGGCGCGAGCGAGCATCTGTCCCAATTCAACGCCAATAACGCCGCCACCAATAATTAATAATGATTCCGGCAGTGTTTCAAGTTCAAGCGCCGAAGTGCTATCTAGTACCGAAGCACTCTGAATGCCGTTAATCGGAGGTAGAGCAGACGATGATCCTGTAGCAATGATGACTTTTTTTGGATGGTAAAGAACACCGTCAATATCCACTTCCGTTCCGTTGCCTGTAAAGCTGGCTTTATTCTTCATATCGACATAGGAGACATTGGGGTATGAGGGTAAAACATCCTCGTATTTGGCTTTCCGCAATTCATCAACAAGGCTTTGTTTTTGAGCAATGGTTGCTTTCCAGTTAAAAATTTCCGCCGTTCCCTTGATGCCGTCAAAGCGGCCTGCCTCTTTTGCATGGTGAACCGCTTCCATAGCGCGGATCATGGTCTTTGAAGGAACGCAGCCAACATTAACGCATGTGCCGCCAATCGTGCCGTGTCCGGCGATCACCACATTCGCCCCGCTTTCCGCCGCCGTGATAGCAACAGAAAATCCAGCAGACCCTCCGCCTATCACAAGCACATCAGGCTTGGTATTTTCTTCGCTCCCGCTATCGCAGGACTCTTTTTTCTTACAGCAATCAGACATTCTATTTTCCTTTTTCTAGCATTCAGCCGTTTCTTGGTCTTGACACGTTGTCCCGGCTACAGTGGATGGATAACCCAGGTTTTTAAGGGCTTCCAGCATCGCATCAATACTGGTTTTGTCCGGGTTGAAAGTTGCTGTTGCGCTCATAGTTTTAAAGGATGATTCCGCGTCTGTTACACCGTCAATTTTTTGCAGAGTTTTCTTAACCGTGTAAGGGCAAGTCACACAAGTCATTCCCGGCACATCAAAGGATACGGCTTTAAGCGTATTTTCTGTGCTAACGGTTTTAGCCACCGTTGCAGAATCAGCGTTGCTTGAATTTGTTAAAAACAAGCTACCACCAGCAAGTAAAGCCAGTCCCGCAGCAATAATCAAAAGTTTTTGTTTCATTTTTAAAGTCTCCTTAGTTTTGTTTGTTACCCAATCCATTCCAGCAAAGGCGGTGCGATATAAGGCCATGCAAGAGCAAGGCCGACCAACATTGCCGCTGTCCACAAAGCAATCTTGTTGATTCTATCCGAATCAGGCTGGGCACAAAAGCTACCGTCCTCGCAATCTTCGGCTTTGGGTTTGCTGTAAGTTTTATGAAATCCGAGGGACAGAAAAATCAGCGCCGCTCCAATAAAGAAAGGCTTATATGGCTCCAATGCCGTTAAACTGCCAATCCATGCCCCGCTAATCCCCAGGGCGAATAAAATAAGCGGCAGGATGCAACACGCGGACGCGCCAAGAGCCGTGATAATGCCGCCTATTGTCAAAACTTTTTTAGCTGTTTTCGTTTTCATCTTTTTATCCTTATGCTCTGAGCTATCGCAAGGTTGAAGAAGTGATGAAAGAGTGCTAGTTTGGCTTTGAAATGTCCGTCGTCAAATGATTTGAGACTCTTAGGTGCCTAATCATCAGGAGAGTTTGGCTTCTAATTATTGTTAATATTAAGCTGCTTGTTTCATATTATGCAAGCGTCTTTGTTTGATTGTTTTGTTTTTCAGCCGTCTCCTTCTTTCTAAGATTGAATTTCCTCTACCAAAATAAACATCTGCAGGCGTAAGATTTTGCAGGCTCTCATGGTAGCGTTCATGATTATAATATGCGATAAATTGCCCGATCTCATGCTCAAGATGTGAGGGTAAATAATAGTTATTGAGCAAGACGCGGTTTTTCAGCGTTTGGTGCCATCGCTCTATTTTACCCTGTGTTTGCGGGTGGTACGGTGTGCCGCGGACATGGCTCATCCCTTTGTCATTGAGATAATCAGCAAGTTCTCCAGCGACGTAAGATGCACCATTATCAGAGAGCAGCCTTGGCTTATGGATGACTTTGGCGCTATCGCAACCAGAAGCCTCAAGAGCAAGCTCGAGCGTATCTGTGACATCAGAGGCTTTCATAGTGGTACAAAGCTTCCACGCAATGATATACCGCGAATAATCGTCCAAAATAGTCGATAAATAATACCATCCCTTATGCAACACCTTTATTTGGTCTCACAGGTGCTGACGGGGAACAGGTATGCCTCGATTGAATTAATCGCTTCAAAGCATATTTGCTCTCTAGCGGTTTCATCCTCAATGTGAATAGCTCGTCTAAAAGAAGAGCAGGGAGCGATTATAGGTTGACCGTATCTTTCCTCTAAAACACCGAGAGCGTCTAAAACGTCATAGCCTCCAGCCTGTCCAATTAAGAAGTCACGGAGCGCACGCAGGGCGTCCTTTACGATATTGTACCTGGCAAAATCATCTTTGTTTGGTGTGAACACCATATCTGCGTATATCTCATTCCAATTCATGTTTTATATATGAACTGTTTGGTCTTTTGAGTCAAGAACAAAAAGAGAACAAGCTTGCCTGGCACAAAATAAATCGCTTAACTACGATCTTGTTTTTTTGTAGTCTCTTTTTTGATTTTTAATAGTGTTTTTCCAAGAAACAAAATCGCCACACCGATAATCAGCCTGTAAAACAGCATGACGATGATAGCGATCACACCAAATAAGATCGGCTTAAAATCATTATTGATTGCGGAGATTAGCCCCCATAGGCTCTTCCCTTCTATCATTAGATAGACCTGAGCTAATAAGGAAGACACGAAAACCGATGCCCAGAGGATTCCCCAAGACAGGCGTTTGCGCTCCGTAACGCTCGGGGTGCGCTGATGATCTTTGACGAAGAAATATAAGGAAATGTAAACGCCAGCCAGCAAAGTGCCGACACTTAGCCCCTGCCCGACATCGATATTAATAAGCTCTATGATGAGACCACCTTCCGTTTTCTCTGAGAATTTAGGAGCTCCCTTATAGACCTCTGAAGCTAGCCAGATCCTTTCTTCTTCAGCCTTATCAATTGAAACAACAGTCTCCCAGCCCTTTACGCTGCCATCGTTTCCATCTTTCTAGCCATAGCCTCGCTTCTTCAAGATATCTTTTGCTTCGAATGGTGCACGTTCTGCCCTAATGGTAATACTGTCTTTTTCTGCTGCCGTTATCATTTTCTGGAAGTAGCTCTCCCCTACTTCGTCTTCTTGCGCAAGTATGGTCAGCCCAGCTAGGCAATCTTTATCTGCCTGATGTGGCTCAAAGAAGAAACCAAGATCTGATGCCAGGTGCGTGAGCTTCAAGCTCTCAAACCCAAGCTCTCTCCATGGCACATCGCTCATGGAGCAGGCCCATTTTTTGGTCGAGAACTTTGCACTAAGACCGTGAGTGAACGGCCTGTCAAAAGCTGCGTTGTGAGCGATGACAAAATCTGTTTTGTTTAACATACTCTCCATTTGCTCAATATCCAAATTTTGCCCTTTGAGCATATCCATTGTAATGCCCGTTAAATCAATGATCTCTTGAGTAAGAGGCTCTGAGGGCTCTTTGAACACAACATAAGGCGAGTATACGCCAATGATGATAGAGGAATTCGTCTCTGGGTTTGTGGCGTATATAAAGGGGAGCATACATATCTGAATAACCTCATCGTCTTGATGAGAGATACCAGTTGTTTCAGTGTCGAGGTAAATTCCCCGGTGAATAGTAGAGGCTTTTTGGTCAGGAAGGCTAATTTGGCTAGGGTTAGGAAAGTCAACCTTGCGCAGAACTTTGTGATCATCAGATGACTTTAAGAAATCTAGCGCTTTCTCGTAGCCATTATCGTTATAGAATTTTAAAGTTGGTTTATTCACTAGTAAGGAGCCCCTACTCTATCCGAACAAGCGTTGCCAAATGGACTTATGCTTTTCTTCTTCAAGGGCCTTTTTAAGAGCTTGGTTCTGCCTTAAAATTTTCTGAGCCCTCTCCTTCTCTTCTTTATTGTCTTTTTCTTGATTGGCTATACGAGCCTCTAGACCCTTCATTGATTTTTCCCATTCCTCCACTCTATCAGTTTTCTCGCGCTGATCGGTAAGCATCAGGTTAATCTTGTTCTTCTCTTCTTTTTCCGCATCGAGCATCTTTTCAAGCAACTGGACTTGATCTTCTAGGCGGCGTACCTCTAAGCGTTTAATTTCCTCAGCGTGCTCAAGTTTCTGCTCAAGCAAGGCTGTCTGAACAGAATCACCCGTGTTTTGTATATTTTTTTGTTTATTTGTATCGTCTGATGATTTGTTTTGTTTAGTTTTTGAGGGCATTTTAAGGTTGTCGCCATAAACACGAATCAATTCAGACACGTCTATTTTCGGGTGAGCGTTACCTTCTTTGATAATTGATATGCCCTTCTCTTCTATATGCTTATATAGAGTGGCCCTAGTAACCCCTACCATATCAGCAGCATTAGTAATTGAAACTTGGTTGGATGTCATAGATTTTCCCCAAAGAAATGATTTAACACTATACAAATATAGCAAACATTCTTTTTGTATTCAACATACAGACATAAACAAAAAAAATTGTTTAATTTTTTGTAAGATTTTATACAAAAACCTATACAAAAATTACTGTTCAGGTGTCTTGTATAAATCGTTACTGTTGTGTATAGCAAAAAAAATATAGACTCACAGAGCCAGTGGACACGGGGGGTGAGGAGGCGCGTGTTTTTGTAAATAGACAAATAGGTTTTTGTTCAATTGCGTATAATTAGGCAATATGATATTGTACTTATACAAAACGAGGGAATCGGAAGATTTTTAAGTTTTTCCGAATAGCTACTCATAGCTTATTCAAAACCACTTTCCACGAAGGAGCATTTCGCCTTCTTAAGAAAGCCATAATAAAAAACCACGGCTGGAACCGTGGCTTTTTTAGGAGTGATATAAGATCACCGTAACAATGGTCTCATTATATCGCTCTACCGAATCAGGTGCAAGTCCTTTGTGACTCGGCAGAGTCTTTTTGCATCCTTATTCACAGGCTTTTTCTAAGGCGAAGAAAAAGGAGTATTATGCAGTATAGTGAGACATTAAAGACAGATTACACAAAAACAGGTGGGCGTATTGCATCACAACGTTTTCGTGAATGTTCAGATCAAACATTAGAAGAAACCATAAAGCGTTATGAACTTCTATTGCTCGTAAAACGGGTAGGTAAGGAAGCGGGCTTCACATCAAGAATGGTCCAGCTGCTCGATTACTATATAAACTTTACAAGAGACATTGATTGGGAAGAGGGCGGTCAGCCTATCGTTTACCAGTCTCTTTCAAAGACAGCTTTAGATATGGGAGTTAATGAACGCCAAATCCAAAACCTTGAAAAAGCATTATTTGAAATTGGTGCTATTACTTGGAAAGACAGCGGCAACCATAAACGCTTCGGTCAGCGCTGCAGCGAAACAGGTGCCATCCTTTATGCATATGGTATTGATCTAACGCCACTAGCATCACTAAAAGAAATGCTCGAAGAGAAGCTTCATCAAAAACAAGAGCGTGACCGTATCTGGATGGAAACAAAAAGACAGATATCGTTCTATAGAAGCCAAATCCGCGCATGTATAGCTGAAGCGATGGAGAAGGGGGATGATAATGTACAAAAGTGGGATGGCGCTTATAACAACATCGCGACACAAATCAGAACACATATCAAATTAGACAAGCTTCTTGAGCTGCTTGTGGCCCATAAAGAGCTACACGGCAAAGTATTAGAGGGTTTGGCTCAATATGACGCGGTAGAAAAAACGGAAGAAGCTACATGCAGAAGTGCAGAAAACTTCGCTCACAATAAATACTCTAAAAATAAAATATCTAATAAATTAGAAAGTAACAATTCTGTTTTAAATTCTTCGAATGATAGTAGTAACGAGGACAAACCTCTTGAAACTGAAGAACCTAAAGCGCAAGAAGCAAAGCGCGTTGATGTTTTAAGGAGCGCTGGTCTTCAACATATTACCTTGAAGCAAGCTGTTAGCTCTTCATCGGAAAGGTTTAAGAATTATCTACCCGTTGATGACAGAGATCTCACATGGGCTGATTTTATTGAAGCAGCGTTCAAATTAAAAAATGAATTAAACATCTCGCAAACATCATGGGGCAGGGGGTGTGAAGTTTTAGGAACTTCTGGAGCGGCCTTGTGCATTTCAATCACGGATCATTCTACGCAGCGTTTGTTTAACCCGATTGATAATGCCAATGCGTATTTCTGCGCAATGATGGATAGAGCGAAAGAGGGGCAGTTAAAACTTCACAACTCAGTTTTTGGAAAGCTTAAGAGCCAGAGCATAAATTAAGGCTTTAGGGCTGCGCCCTCGCGCGGACAAGACTTCCCGTTGGTCTCATGCTTTGCTTATGGTTTCCCCAAATTTCCGCACTGAGTTTGTGCAATCTGGGTGATCCCCCTCCGATAAGCGCCGGTCTTGTTCTTTCTCACCAGCTACTCGCCGTGAGGCAGGTTTTCATACAGCGCCCTTGAGGCGTTCTTTAGAAAACTTAAACGATTAAAGAAGAGGTAGATGGTTATGAGCGAGACAATTCAAATATATGTGGCAGATCTGGCAGCTTACAATAATGGGATCCTTCACGGCGCTTGGATAGATGCAACTTTAAGTGAAGATGAGATACTGGATCTTATAAAGGAATTACTACAAAACTCTCCAGAGGAAGACGCAGAAGAATATGCCATTCATGATTATGATGGTTTTGAAGGTCTAGATGTTAGTGAGTTTGAGGGGATTAAAACTATCTGTGAGACAGCTTTATTTATAGAAGAACATGGCGCGCTAGGCGGCGCAGTCGCTTCTTATTTCGGCAGCAATATATCAGATGCTAAAAATGCTTTAACTGACGGCTATATTGGAGAGTATATCTCCGCGGAAGATTACGCGCGGGAACTGGTAGAAGAGGGGCCTGATTTACCTTCCTATATAGAGAACTATATTGATTATGCTGCTATGGCCCGTGACATGGAAATGAGCGGTGACTTTTTCACAATAGAATTAGGCTTTGAACAGATCCACTTGTTTCACAATCTGTAATTATACGAGACTTATAAATTTAAAAACTGGGCTGGATTGTTTTCTGGCCCAGTTTTTTTGCCTGCAGAATTTTTCGATTTTGTACCGCCAAAATCGAAAAATGGATCTCATTATATATAAAGAAGGCCGGCAAGCCTAAATGCGGAAAACGCGATGTTTTGAATAGAGCGTAATAATATGGCCGCGTTTAAGATAAGGGGTAAATAGTAGGTTGGCAGGATAGCCTTTTTGTGGTACAAATAGGCGAAATTGCATAAAGCAACCTGAAACACCATCGAAATGGTGACAAAGAAAAAGATGCATAAAGTTAGCGATAAAGAACGAAAATCAGAGGCACAACGTGTCCGTTTAACGGTAGATGAGAATGCTGCTTTGAAGAAGCTCGCCGAAGATATGGGCGTAAAACCGAGTAAGCTTATTCGTCGGCTTATTCGTGAAGCTGTAAATCAGGGACCTGATTTTTTTGATGATGGAATTAAAGAACTGCGCGAGACTAATCGTCAGGTCGCTGCGATTGGCAGGAATTTAAATCGTCTTGTTTTAATGATGAATACAGATAAGCCTATTAACGATATGGACTTAAAAATCGAGTATGAAAGTTTAAGTGTTTTATACGAGAATATCCGCGCCTCTTATTTAGAACTTTTCCGCCGCTCTAAGAATAGAGAAGTAAGAAGGTTTGACCCATGAGCCGTTATGAAGATGAAGAGTTTGATCTGAACGGCCCACGCGGTAAAAGCGGGGAAGAGGGCGCTGGTTTTTTCGCGCGCTCTGCGCAGCTTGGTAATGATGTTTCGTATATAAGGGGCTATTGGGAAGGCAGTATTTCTGATCGCCTAAAAGTTGCGCGCGGCGTTCCGCAGGCTGTTGTGAAAATCACGTCTCACAACCACGGGAGGATAGCTGTAAAAGCGCGCCTTGATTATATCTCTCGTGAAGGGGAGCTCATGATTGAGACGGAAACGGGAGAGCGCCTGCTCGGCAAAGAAGATACACAAAAGCTCCTTAATGAATGGGTGGAAGATTTTGGTAGCCGCAAGAACGGAAGAGATGCGACATGTATTGTGCTCTCTTTTCCTAAGGATGTAGATCACGGCACTGCCTATAGTATCGCCCAGGAATTTTTAGAAGAGCAGTATCGTGATAATTACCGCTATGCGTTTGCTGCTCATGAAGACACAGATAATTATCATGTGCATGCCGTTATTAAGACTGTAGGGCTAAATGGAGGCTCTTTACCGACATATAAGGCAGATTTGCGTGAGTGGCGCATTAACATGGCCGAGAAAGCCCGTGAGCATGGGTTAGCGTTAGACGCTTCGCCGCGTTTTGCGCGCGGGAGATCTGATAATATGGATTTGTCCTTTTTTCAAACCGAGCGTATAGATCCTTGGATCAAAGGCGCGCATGTAAAAGCGCTGGATCGCGGTAATATAGGAATAGTGGTTGATGCTGATAAAGAACAGGATCGTTATAGTGTTCAGTTTGTAAATCCTAATACAGAGAGTAGTTATACGAAGATATTCTCGTCAGAAGAGTTGGCCGTTGTTCGGGTTCCTAGAGAGGCGATTAAGCGTGCGCGAGAGGATGCTCTTGCTAAAAGTTCTATGCCAGAAGATACGCTTAAGCAGGCTAGGGCGCGTAATAGTAGTGAGCGGGTTAAGTATGCGAAGGCTGCGCTGAAGGTTGCGAAAGACCTTCCGAAGTTGAAGGATCCTGATGTTATAGATAAGAGTATTAATGCTATACGGGATCTTACGCGTTATGCGCGGGATATGGATGGACCCCAGAATGAGAAGCCTGGAGAGAAGAGGTCTCGAGAGGTTGTGGATGTTATTCGTGACTATATCTCATCCTCCGTAGGAAAGGATTCTTCACAAGACCGAGAAAGAGAGATTGATGATAGTCGCTAGTGAGGGAGTGTTTTAGCTGTGGTTATTAATAGTGGCTTCTAATTTCTTTAGCCCTTCCACCAACTTTTCGTATGAAATCGGTTCCTTGTCAAACAACATAACTTTAGTTTTTTCATAGTCCTTTTTCAGTTCACTCAACAGGTGCCTGGGTGGAAGAAGGCTGAGTGTTCCGATTTTGGCACTGGCGTACCAGTCCCAAGCCACTTTAAAATATTTTTTCTTATGCTGAGTTACCTGTTGCAGTAAGTCGGTATCGGATAAAGCTGCTTCTAAAATATTTTGGTTTTCTGCAAGCATAAACAAATCGTGGTAATGGCGGCTCATGCGTTCATTCAATTCTCTGTCTTCTGGTTGATGTGCAATGGAGTGTAGAATTGTTGCTTTTTCCCAGAATGTTCGCTCGGCAGCCAATGCTGAAACAGTAATTTGGGGAGGAGCGTTATCAAATGTAATTGGCAGTATTTCAGCTAGATAAGGTGTTATCGTTTTCTCTGTGCTCGGCTCTCGTTCACCTCTTGCTCCAAATTCAACCCTCACTTGTTTTCGAATGTAGTCATGACTTTCATCAATAACGCTAGGATAATGAAATAAGATTGTTTGTTCATCATCTTCAGCCAAATTGCAGGTTCCGTATTCGGATAGTGTATGGACCAGTTCAGGTAATAACTGTTCAGCTATAACTTTTTTGCACTGTTTAGTAATTTTTTTTGGTGCGTGGGAGGTTGCATCACTGAATGAGTTAACAAAGTCCTTATCAAGGGTTAGGTCAATATCTTCTGAAAAACGACCAATTAGGCCATAGACTTTTGATAGAGACGTTCCCCCCTTAAAGGTAACTTCTTTTCTGAAACTGGATTGAAATATTCTCTCGAGAACTAGACAGACCCAGAAATCTTTCTCAATAATTACGGAAGAAAGGCCGCGCTTTGCAGCAGCTTCATGCAGATATATTTTCTGTTCTTGAGGCGGTAGCTCAATAAAATGCTTCATGATTGAATGATCCTTCTCACAGCATCTGTAAGCCATGTTCCTTTTAATGTTGGAATTTGTTTTTGCAGCCTTTTTTTGTCCTTGTCAGAGACCAATTTTATACATTCTTTGATAATTTCATCCGAAATGTTTCTATCGCCGAGATATCGTAAGGCCTGTAAGATTAGATAATCAAGCGAGGGGTTAACACGCTTAGTTTTTATCTGAGACGGTATAAGTTTAACTTGTTGAGCACCGACAGAGATACTTTTTTCCGTGAAATTAGTGTAGTATATGTTTTGCGCGGGAACCTGTGTGGAGAGCCCGAGCATATTGAGGGCCTTGGCCCCATCAGGGAACGCCACGTCGCCTTTTTGTCGTGCGATAGCCTGAGCTATTTGTAATGGATCAGGGCTAAGAATGCCAAGTTTGGCATGTGTTCTGGGATAATAATACAGTCCTCGATCAAGTCTTTGCACTACTCCATCACTTGTAACTTTTTGCAGTATGGTATCAATGTTACTGCGATTGTCGAGGTCAAGAAGGTCTTTTGGCGTAAAAACCCAGCCTTTACCTTTGCCTCTAATCCTTTTTATGATTTTTTGTACGGTTGATGGCGTGTTCATTTTTGTTCTCCATTATCTGAGATAATAGCATATATTTTTCTCAGATGTAAAGTTTCATTTAATTTTGTAACCTAATGAATGTTAAGAAAATAATATAGATTGAGTAGATTTAGTGCCTCAAATATTTTTTCTAACTTGTATTTCAGTGATAGGAACGTTTTCTATACACGTGTTTAGCGTAAACTCTGATTGTTATGATCTGTGCATCATAAAACCGTTTTATGGTCTTAGCGTCATATTATTACCCAGATTTTATGTGCTATCCTTAATACTCTAATGCATCAATCACACGCTGCTGAATGTCTTCGTGATTTACTTCTTCGTCATGCTTTAGTGCCATAATGTTAAAAACAGGCAGCTGCGGTTGAGCTGTCTCAAGGTTAGGAACGCCAGCGGCTGGTATAACCCTTCTCTGAAATGATCTGTCTTTGAAGTAGGTAATCTTATCAACTTTAATGGGCCTAGCGCCTTCTTTGAATATCACAGCTTGCTTCTTACAAAACCTTCTAAATTCTTCTGGGCGTAGAAAGTCAGTCTTAGCGTAGCTTTGACTTTTAGTGCCCATGATGCTGCTCTGGCCGAAGCTGATGCTTTCTGTTTGCGCAGTCTTATCACCGAAACGCCGAGACACATATTGTGTGGTTGTCTCATCATTAGAAGCAAAGAAGACCTGTAGCGCAGAGTTTTGAAGCATGCTCTCACGTGCGGGCTTGCCGTAGAGCTCATCAATCTGAGTTAAGCCTTGAACGATGTTAAGCATGCGCAGGTTATACCCTGCGATAAAGGCAAGGTTATCAGCGCAAAGGTAAGAATTTGACGCAGCCACCCTTCAAATAAACTTTTCGTACCGCTAAATAGGTATAAGAGGATAAAGAAAGGAGCGAGCGCTAATAAAACCGCAACGGCGAGTGAATAGCCCCTATGAAAGTAG
>DELD01000008.1:0-4294 GCA_002354205.1 Micavibrio sp. UBA2705
CAGGTATTTATCATCTATCTGGGTGATTATATTGATCGCGGCCCTGATTCTTCAGGTCATAAGTTTTATATGTATGACCATATAAAAATATATAGTTCAAAGCTAGGGTTAGCACATGATACGCTTTCAGGCCACCCTGAACGTGCAGAACGTTTGCGCGTTTTGCACGAACTTATCAACAGTGCGCCCTATGATTCTATCCCCCGCAGCGCGCCAAACGCAGCTCTTGACGAAGATATATTGCGCGCCCATTCGCCCGCGCATCTGAGCATTATCACCGAAACAGCGCCAAGCGAAGAAGGTGAATATGAGTATATAGATAATGACACAATATTATCTTATGGCAGCCTTGATGCTGCCCGCCATAGCGCGGGCGCGGTTATTGATGCTGTGCAAGACATTCATGCAGGCGCATGTAAGATCGGCCTGTGTATTAACCGCCCGCCAGGGCATCACGCCACTTATAACCAAGCAATGGGATTTTGTATTTTCAACAATGTGATGATCGGCGCGGCTAAGGCCGCCGCATTGGGCTATAAACGCATCGCCATTATTGATTTTGATGTCCATCACGGCAATGGCTGCGCCGATATTTTAAACCATGTTGATTTGCCTTGTTTTTATATATCAACGCATCAGCAGCATCATTACCCAAATACAGGGGTAACGCGCGAAAATATTGATCAAAAAATACTAAACGTTCCCCTGCCCGCACGCAGTAGCGGCAGCGATATCTGCGCAGAGTATACAGATAAAATATTCCCCGCCTTGCATAGATATAAGCCTGATTTTGTATTTATATCCGCAGGATTTGATGGCCATAAAGACGACCCCTATGGTGATTTTAATTTAACTGAACAGGATTATCATTGGCTGAGCATGCAGCTTTACGAAGTTGCGCAGCAATATGCTGACGGGCGGCTCGTTTCTGTATTAGAGGGCGGCTATGACCTAGATGCATTAAAGGGCAGCTACGCTGCCCATATTGATGCCTTTCAATAAAGAATTAAACAAACTTTTTTATTTTAAGCCAGACGCAAACGTGGGCGTTCAATAAACTGTTTATTCACATCAAATTTATGTTTAAGTTTTTGTGTCTGCGATACACGCCAAGCGAAAAGATTCGCTTTTAAATTATTTGTATTTTTATCATTCATAATAAAAGCCTCCTGCCGAAATCGTTTCCATAATACATTATAACGTAAAAGAGGACAAACGAGCCTTGCAATGTTTGCAAGGCACAGACGACAGTTATGCATAACGCGCATAGCCAGCCATCTAACCATAGCGTGACGGAGAGATTATCTGTTTCGGATCAACGGCTTGACCCATCCGCAAATTTAAAGGTGAGACTCCGCTATATAGGCGCTCCAGAGCAAAATTGGGGGCGCGATACGGCGCAAAGCCGCGTTTAAGCCCTTCTTCCATCAAATGTAAGTAACATTTTTGTGCCAAATCAGCGCCCGTATCACGCTCATACATCAGCGCAGTAAGGCCAACAAAATAGCTATCAGCGTAATTTGTGAAGTTATAAGCTGGCGTAATACCGTATTGCGCACAGATATCGTCGAGTAACGCCTCAAAGCTTTGCACAGCATCTGCTGTCATCGGGATTATCGGCGCATACCAAATAATGCCACAACCATCGCGCGCAGGGTCAATTGGCATATTTGGCGGCGGCGTTTTACCACTACGCCAATAAGCAAAACTGAGTATGTCTTCTGATGGCTTGCCATGCATAAAGCTCCAAAGCGATGTTAAAGGCTTTATTTTCTGGCGCATGTTTTGTGGCAAAAACGCCTTAACTTTTTGCAGTAATGCGTAACGATTTTCATTAATCGGTACGTATTTTTTAGCATGAGGCTTTAATGCCCGCCGTAAATCCCTTGCGATACCGCGCGTTAAAGCTTTAGGGCCTGTTACGCTCGCAACGATTGAATATGGCGCAATATCGTTTTCTGACGCGATATCATTTAACTGCGCCGCTGTAAGCGCATGGTTTTCATTCAATAAATCTTTGGGATATGGCACGCCAGATGCGGCCATAATATAGCTTGCATTAAACAGCTTCATCGATAGGCTTGGCGTATCCCAGCGCTGACGCAGCCCTCGCAAAGTTTCTACAACATCGCCTATATTTTTACCATGCACTTCTGCTATAACGACGAGCGCTGTATCTGCCTTGCGCGAGAGTTTAACACTCATTTGCGTGACAATGCCAAGGCCGCTTTGAAAAAACAAGCCGTCAGTATATGCGCCAAGGCCGTGGCGATATAATTTATCAATCTGCTTACAGCCGAGCTGCGTTAGGACAGGCTCATATACGCTGCCATCACCAAGCACAGCTTGCAGATGCGTTACTGCAGCAGCATGATCCATATGCGGCGCAATGCCAAAGCCGCGCTCCAAATAATTGCCAATTATGGTTGTTTGCGGACTTGAACCTGTTGGGGACATAATATGTGTATCGCCATTAGCGTAGAGAAAATCTGATAATTGCTGCTGAGTCACCCCCGGTTCTAAAGTGATATAGCCGAGATCCGCGTTATACTCATGTATCTTATTCATCAACGAGAGATCGATAACCACGTTATTGTCACGGATAGGAAGCCCATCAGAATAGCCCCAGTTTTTACCGCTGCTTATGGGGTAGAGTTTTATATCCTCGCGCTGCGCAATGGTGACAATTTTTTGGACTTCATCTTGGCTTGCCGGCTTTAACACGCCCAATATTTTTGGCGTATGCCCCGTTGTCGCGGCATAGCTATAATCAGATGCATTGAGAATTTGATCTTGCGGAAGAACAGAGGAGAATAGAGTTTCAATATGCATGGTTACTCACTATAGGCTAACTAAGCGCGCACAAGCGCGATATCGGTTCGGGGCATAGTATATGGCTTTCTATACGCCTTATCAATTTATTGCTCAACTGCGCGCCCATCCGCGTCGCCTTGGTAGTTGCGCTTTGGGTGATTAATGCCCTGATGTTTAATATCAGCAATAGCGCGAATATACGCGGGGCAAATTCCACGCTGCGTTAAAGCTTTTACAATGCGCCCATGATAGTCCATATAGGGCGCGGCCTGTCCTGTGCAGCCCTTCACTGTATAAATAAGTATCTGCGCTTTGGGGTGATCGTCATGGCTAATGTGAATTTTCATGTAATGATCATCATTAACACCTTCACATTCATCAAGCGTCCCCTCACATTTTGGCGTAATTTCATACAGACACCCCCACACATGGTCTTGCGGATTATCTGTTTTGAATATATTTGCGCCGCTATGTTTCGGGCTAAAAGCGAATCTCCACCCCTGAAGATTCAGATTCCCGACATAAATAGCCTCAGGGCAACGCTTTTTCATCTGCGCTGCGTACATGTTTGAGCCGAAGGAAAAGTAATATTTATGCATCATACTCCTTTAATGCACTCAATTGTGCGTATTTACCATCTATCATCTTGTACTAAGCCCCATTCTGAAATACAATGCCGATGTTTTAATAATAGTAATGAATAGATGATAAGACATGGCTGAACAGAATATTAAAGACATGAACTTTGAATCCGCGTTAGGTGAGCTCGAGACTCTCGTGCAGAACCTTGAAAGCGGACAGACAAGCTTGGAAGATTCGATTAACGCTTATGAACGTGGTGTGTCACTTAAAAAACACTGTGAGAAGAAGCTGAAAGAAGCTGAGCTAAAAATTGAACAAATCGCCCAGAATGAAGATGGCACAGTCAGCACTGCACCCTTCTCTGCTGAGCAGTAATAAAATATAATAGCGCAGCTTAGCGTAGAGCATAATAATAGATAGATTATAATCAAGGAGTACCCAATATGGCGCCATCCCCAAGATCAGCATCCCCCCGCTTACAAACGGCGATGGATGATGTGGCCGAAGCGTTAGAACGCACATTAACACGTTTATTGCCCGATACAGATTTACCTGAGTCGCCTTTATTCGATGCAATGCGTTACGGCGTATTGGATGGCGGTAAGCGTTTGCGCCCTTTCATGGTCGTTGAAACAGCGAAATTGTTTAATGTTGATTCATACCGCGCACGCCGCGTAGCCGCTGCACTTGAAATGGTGCATTGCTACTCACTTATTCACGATGACTTACCAGCCATGGATAACTCCCCTATGCGCCGCGGTAAAGCATCCGTGCACACACAATATGACGAAGCGACAGCGATCCTTGCAGGTGACGCGCTTTTGACGCTCGCCTTTGAAATTCTTTCGCATTCCGACACACATGAAGACCCACGCGTTAGATGTCAGTTGATTACCGA
>DELD01000008.1:4577-5238 GCA_002354205.1 Micavibrio sp. UBA2705
CGTTAGATGTCAGTTGATTACCGAACTTGCTAAAGCATCAGGCGGTCACGGCATGGTTGGCGGTCAAATGCTCGACCTTATTGGCGAGAACGAAGAATTTGACCTTGGCACAATTAGCCGCCTGCAGCGCATGAAAACAGGCCAACTTATGTGCTTCGCTTGTGAAGCTGGTGCGATCCTTGGTAAAGCGGGTGAACCACAGCGCAAAGCGCTCAAAAACTTTGCCCATGACCTTGGTCTTGCGTTCCAAGTTACTGACGATATTTTGGACGTAGAAGCTGACCCTGCAGAAACAGGTAAGCCTGCAAACCAAGACGATAATGCTGGTAAATCAACCTTCGTTTCTGAAATGGGCATTGACAACGCAAAAGAACGCGCTGAAATGCTTATTGGTCAGGCCGTACGTCATTTGCATATTTTCGGCGGCCGTGCGGACGTATTACGCGACCTTGCTGATTATGTTTTAGGTCGCAGAACCTAAGCGCAATTACAGAGAAGAATACAAAAACCGCCTTATACAGGCGGTTTTTATTTGCCTTTAGCGGCGAAAAAGCCTTTAATCAGGCCACTCAAAAAACAATAAGCGCCAGAATAAGGGATTCAAAGTGCAGAACAAAGCATCAGAAGACAATAACACAACGAACACAGCCGATTTTTTGGA
>DELD01000008.1:5522-5733 GCA_002354205.1 Micavibrio sp. UBA2705
AACGAACACAGCCGATTTTTTGGATGTCATTTCTAATGATAGCGCCACGCCTTTACTCGATGCGGTAAAAATACCGGCTGATTTGCGCAATTACTCCCTTACGCAGCTTAAACAAATTGCAGATGAACTGCGCTATGAAACGATTGACGCGGTTTCACAAACAGGCGGTCACCTCGGCGCTGGCCTTGGCGTGGTAGAGCTTACCGTCGCG
>DELD01000008.1:6018-7228 GCA_002354205.1 Micavibrio sp. UBA2705
GTAGAGCTTACCGTCGCGATCCATAGCGTTTTTGACACGCCGCATGACCGCCTGATATGGGACGTTGGTCACCAATGCTACCCGCATAAAATCCTTACCGGTCGGCGTGAGCGTATTCGCACTATCCGCCAAGGCGGCGGGCTTTCCGGCTTTACCAAACGCAGCGAAAGTGAATATGACCCATTTGGCGCAGCGCATAGCTCAACATCAATTTCCGCAGGACTTGGCATGGCGGCGGCAGCTGATTTAAAGGATGATGCAAAAAACGTTATCTGCGTTATTGGCGACGGATCAATTTCCGCAGGCATGGCGTATGAAGCCCTTAATAATGCAGGTGCACTAAAGAAAAAAATGATCGTCATCCTTAATGACAATGATATGTCGATTGCCCCGCCAGTTGGCGCAATGAGTAAATATCTCTCTCGCCTTGTGTCATCACGCCCCTATCTCGGCGCGCGTGAGAAAGGTAAGTCGATTACAGATCACCTTCCGCGCCCACTGCGCAACATGGCAAAATCTGTCGAAGAAGGCACGCGCTCAGCGCTTGGTCACGGCACTTTTTTTGAAGATCTCGGCTTTTATTATATTGGGCCGATTAATGGACACGATATGGATGCGCTGATCCCCGTACTGCGCAATTTACGTGATACAGACCAAGAAGGCCCTTTCCTAATTCATGCAATCACGGAAAAAGGCCACGGCTACGCGCCAGCCGAACAAGCGGCAGATAAAATGCATGGCGTGGCGAAGTTCGACGTTTCAACAGGCACGCAAAGCAAATCAAAGCCATCTGCGCCAAGTTACACCAAAGTTTTTGCCGACACCTTGACCGCCCTTGCCCATAACGATGATAAAATTGTCGGCATCACTGCGGCAATGCCAGACGGCACGGGCATGAATATATTTGCAAAGGCACATCCAGAGCGTATGTTTGATGTTGGCATTGCTGAGCAGCATGCTGTGACATTTTCTGCGGGGCTTGCCACTGAAGGCATAAAACCGTTTTGCGCAATTTATTCTTCGTTCTTACAGCGCGGCTATGACCAATTGGTGCATGACGTAGCGATTCAAAACCTGCCTGTGCGTTTTATATTAGACCGCGCAGGCCTTGTCGGGGCTGATGGTTGTACCCATGCCGGCGCGTTTGATCTCGCTTATTTATGCTGCCTACCAAATATGGTCGTCATGGCGCCATCTGATGAAGCGGAGC
>DELD01000008.1:7517-8018 GCA_002354205.1 Micavibrio sp. UBA2705
AATGATGAAGCGGAGCTTGCCAAGATGGTAACAACTGCCGCGGCCTATGATGATGGGCCATGCGCGATACGTTATCCACGTGGCGAAGGCATAGGCGTTGCGCTTCCCGCCCTAACGGAGAAAGTTGAAATTGGCAAAGCGCAAATGCGCCGTCAGGGTAAAAAAATTGCGATACTCAACCTTGGCTGCCGTATGCAAGATGCATTGGAGGCGGCGAATGAGGGTGATTATACGCTCGTTGATATGCGGTTTGCGAAACCGCTTGATACAGCAATGATTAAACAACTTGCCGCCAGTCATGATGCGCTTATCACCATTGAAGAAGGCGCACAAAACGGCTTTGGCGCGCATGTGTTAGAATATATCTGCAATGCTGGTCTGATGGACGACAAGCCGCTAAAACTGCGCAGCATGACCCTGCCTGATGCCTATCAAGACCAAGACACGCAAGACAAACAATATGCCGAGGCTGGCCTAGATGCCGCATCCATTTTAAAGCTT
>DELD01000008.1:8318-8687 GCA_002354205.1 Micavibrio sp. UBA2705
CCCAAAGCCTTGTTGAATAGAGTTACTGAGCAATCAAAATGCAAGAGCTAAACATGGACATTGAAAAGCCGACCATCATCCTGCTCGACATGGATGGTACTTTGGTACGTCATCGCAATAAATTTGTGCTGAACATGTTAGAACGGCTAGATGATTTCATACTGCGTTTTGGTCGTATGTTCCGCATATTCCGCATTCGCCTGCGGCGTAATAAGAACATTCCTAAATTCCTGCTGCCTGGCGACGATAGCGGCAAAATGAGCGCTAAGCGTAAGACGATGCTTGTCCACGGTACAATTCACAAATTGCGCCGTAAGGAAGTCAATCAGATTGTCCGCGTATCAAATGGCGCACGTAAGTTTTTAGAAA
>DELD01000008.1:8945-25303 GCA_002354205.1 Micavibrio sp. UBA2705
TTAAACGAGCCAATAATATGGCGCACGTAAGTTTTTAGAAACAGCCAAGGGATATGATATTCCCATGGCGCTTGTAAGTAACGGTCTTGGCGGCGGTTACGGGCATGATATCCTAAAGCGTTTTCAGCTTGAAGATTTCTTTGCAACCACCGTTTTTCGCGAAGATTACGCCTTTGCCAAGCCATATCCTGACCCGCTTTTACGCGCATTGGATAAAATAGGCCGTCCATTACGCCATGATGATGTGATTTGGTATTTGGGGGATCGTAATAAGGATGTTAAAGCCGCTATGGCTGCGCATTATTACCTTTCAAGCCGCGAAGATGCCGTGAAGAAGGTTATTCCTTTTGCTTATGAACTGTTCAGTACAGCGTTTTTTGAAGCCGTTAAACAAGGCCTGCCGCAGCGCCATATTATTGGCTCGTTTAAAGAATATATGCATTTACTTGATTCTCTGTATGAAGGCGCAAATACGCAAAAACCTTCATCCCCCATAGGCGATGAAGCTGAAAAATAATCATATGCGCAAAAAACTTTGCGCTAAGAATCTATAATTGCGCCAATTTATTGGTATCTGCACCAATAGAATCGTCATTATTCGTGAAATACGCACCAACTTCCTTCGCTGCCCTTTCTGCATCATTTGCAGATAATGTTTCACCACTAATCGCCGCAGATGAAATATCAACGCTATCTTGTATTGCTGTGCTTGAAGGTTTTGTTCCTGTCGTCGATGCTGATTTCTGCGCATTGGCGTTTTCAAGATTCGTTTTTTGAATTGGCACCCCTGCCAATATCTTAGTTACGTCCATGATATCCTCTCATGTGCTGATAACTACTAACCATTTCTATGATGATCACGGCGGGGGCGCATATTACTAAGAAATAATATAGCGCTCCCTAACCGTTAAACCATAAACCCTAATAATTCATAGTAACATAAATAAAACAAATAAGCAAAAATCATCTTTACTTTAGATACATATTAACTTAGTAAAATATAGGCAAAATCAAGCAATAAAGGATTTTGCAGATGTCAGATAAAACCACCTCAAAAATACAGCCTATAGTTCAGAGCATTCCTGAGGCCTTAACCTTTGATGATGTCCTGCTTATTCCTGGTGAATCTGACGTCCACCCTGCTGATGTACAAACAAAAACACGATTAACAAAAAGCATCAGCCTTGAAATCCCTGTACTTTCCGCCGCGATGGATACTGTAACAGGCGCAAGAATGGCCATTGCCATGGCGCAAAATGGCGGGCTAGGCATCCTCCACCGTAATATGAGCCCTGACGAACAAGCCGCGCGCGTTAAGCGCGTGAAACGTTTTGAATCAGGCATGGTGATGAATCCGATTACGATTTCGCCTGATGAAACCGTTAAAAACGCCTTGGAATTAAAACGTCAGCATAATATTTCAGGCTTTCCTGTGACCGAAGATGACGGCACGCTAGTCGGTATTTTGACCAATCGTGATATTCGCTTTGTCGAAAACCTTGATACGCCAGTGCGCGCATTAATGACCAGAGATAATTTAATCACAGTCACAGCCAACACATCACGCGATGAAGCAAAAAAACTTTTGCAGCAGCACCGCATTGAAAAGCTCATCATTGTTGATGAAAAAAAGCGCTGCATTGGCCTGATGACAGTCAAGGATATTGAAAAATCTCACCTTTTCCCCCATGCCAGTAAAGATAAAGACGGCAGGCTTCTTGTCGGCGCTGCTGTCGGCACAGGGAACAGCGCGATTGAACGCATAGAGAAAATGGCGGATGTTGGGCTTGATGTTGTGTGCATCGATACCGCCCACGGTCACGCCCGTAACGTTATTGAAACGGTAGAGCGCACAAAGAAGCTAGGCTATAAGAACTTACAAATCGTTGCAGGGAATATCGCCACCGCGGGCGCAGCGAAAGCCCTTATTGACGCAGGGGCAGATGCTGTAAAAGTTGGCATAGGCCCAGGGTCAATTTGCACAACGCGCATTGTCGCGGGTGTCGGCGTACCGCAGCTCAGCGCAATTATGAATGTGGTTGAATATTGCGACACGGTCGATATTCCTGTTATTGCCGATGGCGGCATTAAGTATTCTGGCGACCTTGCTAAGGCGATTGCCGCGGGCGCAAGCTGCGTAATGATTGGCTCAATGTTTGCCGGCACAGACGAAGCCCCTGGCGAAGTGATCCTTTATCAAGGGCGTTCATATAAGTCTTACCGCGGCATGGGGTCTGTCGGCGCGATGATGCGCGGCTCGGCGGATCGTTATTTCCAAGGCGGCGTGACAGAGGCACAAAAACTTGTTCCTGAAGGCATTGAAGGCCGTGTCCCCTATAAAGGTCACGTCACGGCTGTCACCCATCAAATGGTTGGCGGTTTACGTTCATCAATGGGCTATGTTGGCGCAGCCACAATTGACGAAATGCAGACAAAAGCGCAATTCGTCCGCATGAGCGGTGCAGGATACCGCGAAAGCCACGTACATGATGTAACGATTACAGCAGAAGCGCCCAATTACCGTACAGAAAGTTAGGCTGCACAAAATTATTTTGACATATGACAAAAAGATTTGTATCAGTAAGTCATAAAAATAATAAAGAGGCATAAGATGTTTTTCACAGGGTTACGGTCAGCGTTTTTAAAATCAACAGGTTTTCGCAGCGCGGGATATATTACGCATGATGATGCCAAAGGGATCTCAACCATGAACTGGTTAGAAGCTTCTTACAATTCTGACATCAAAGCGTGGCAGATCAAAGATGCTGCGCGCATCAGCAGCGATACAGGCGGACTTTCTGAAATATTTTATAAATCTGCCCATAGCGCCCTGACATTTAAAGATGCCGTCAAAACCCTGCAAGATTTTGAGCAGCAAAAGCGCGATCCAAAAAACACAAGCACATGGCCTTTCGACCGCAACTTGCATGATGCTGAATCCATTTTAAAAGACCAGAAATACAGCCTGCGCCACAAAATCATGAATATTGGGCTTCCAAAACTGTAATATAAAAAAATTTTTCTACCATCTTGCGATTCATTCCCTTGCCCTTTATGTTAGCCTTAAATTAGCAACATAAAAGAGCATCACGATGAACTATACAGCCTCACAATTATGGGACCACACAAGAACAGTCTGGCAAGATGGCCTTTTTGGCGTTGATATCGGGCGCATAGTCATTGCTCTTGCCATTCTATTCGGCTTTATGTTGCTGCGCGGCCTATTTAGCCGTTATGTTCTTGCTAAGCTACATAAATTAAGTGAAAAAACAGCAAATCTTTATGATGACAAAATTATTGATGCACTGAGCCCGCCAATCCGCTTCGTCCCGTTACTGATTGGTATATTCGTTGCAGGGCATTATGCCGGCTTGGATGAAAAATTCCCTGATATATTCTCACGCGTGACGCGCTCGCTGATTGCCTTTACAATATTCTGGGGCTTATATCGTGTTATTTCACCGCTTTCCCATGCGTTTAAACGCTTAGAACAGATTTTAACGCCGACTATGGTGCAATGGCTGTTTAAATTCCTTGCTGTCATGGTTATCTTCCTTGGCTCTGCGATTATTCTTGAAATTTGGGGCATTAAAGTCGGCCCTCTTCTCGCTGGCCTTGGTATTTTGGGTGCCGCTATTGCCTTTGGCGCGCAGGATCTGTTTAAAAACTTACTGGGTGGCATTACTATTCTGGCTGAACAAAAATTCCATCCAGGGGACTGGATCAAAGTTGACGGCGTTGTTGAAGGCACTGTTGATTCAATTGGTTTTCGCTCCACACAGGTACGCCGCTTTGATAAAGCGCCCGTGCAAGTGCCAAATTCTACATTGTCAGATGCTGCCATAACCAATTTCTCACGCATGACCAACCGCCGTATTTACTGGAAAATCGGCGTGGTTTACGGTACAAGCGTCGATCAATTAAAAATCATCCGCGATGGCATTAGTGATTATTTGAAAAACAGTGATGATATCGAACAGCCGCCGAAAGTCGCGCAGTTTGTCCGCGTTGATGCATTTAACGATAGCTCTATCGACTTTATGATTTACACCTTTACCAAAACAACGGATTGGGGTGAGTGGCTGAAAGTCAAAGAAGAATTCGCATTCTTTATCAAAGAACTGGTTGAGGAAAAAGCAGGCACAGGATTCGCCTTCCCAAGCACATCTATTTACGTAGAATCAATGCCCGACGCAGATGCGCCAGAAACGTTCGTGCCGCCAAGCGCAACAAACGACGCAGCTTAAAAGCGAATATACCAAACAGACGCTTTTACGTGATTAACTCTGCCGCGGCGCTTGCCCGCGCGGGGCGATAACTGCTAGTAATAGACCATGTCCATCACCGAAGCATTACATGCTGAAAATAACGGCGCGCGGGATAGTTATATGCCCGACATCAAGCTGCCCCATATCCCTGCGATATGGGCAACGCATAGCGCTGTGCATGTGCTGACCGTTGAAGGTGAGGTTAAAGCCTATCCACTTTCGCAGGCAATGCAGATTTTACATGGTAAAGCTGTGCTTGTTTGCCATGCGCCATATACGTTGAAACGTTTGCCGCGCCTTAAAGTACAATGTTTTGACTTGCTTGATTTATATGCATTTGTTGAACCTATTGAACCTTTAGTGCCAACGCCGCACGGGCTTGCCATCGCGCTTGGTCTTGATGCCCCCCAAACGCCCGATGATTATCTCATGAGCATGGTCGAAGCCGTGCCCGCTTTGCTTGAACGCCTCGCCGCGCTTTCTCTGCCTGAGCGTATTCAGCTCGCTAAACTTGCCGCCGCCATGGGGCTTAAAGGGCGTGGCTGGGCATGGAGCGAAAGCGTCTGCGCGGCGCTTGGCTGCCCTTATGATCCGCGCGTTGATATAAAAATGCCAGAAGTCGTGGATTGGGATAATTTCGCTGAATGGGAAGACGTGCCGCCCATGCCGCCGCCGGATAGTTACCCCGTAACGGGTGAGGAAAGCCGTGAACGCCTTAATGCGCTGCTCGCACGTAAAGACACACAAACCATAACCCGCATCGCGCAGCAAAGCTACACAACGCAGGCCAGCGCCGCGTTTTCACCAATTAAAGAAGAAGGCCAGCCCAATATTGTTTTGGCAGAAGCAGGCACAGGGACAGGAAAAACCCTCGGCTACCTTGCCCCCGCAAGCGTTTACGCCGAAAAGAATAAGGCGCAAATATGGGTATCTACCTTTACCCGTAATTTACAAAAGCAAATATCAGAAGATTTAGAATTGCTCTACCCCGAAGAAATACAACGTAAAAACTTAACGGCTGTGCGCAAAGGCCGCGAGAATTATTTGTGTATGCTGAATTTAGAAGATGCAACAAAATCCTTGCCTCTATCGAATAACATGACGCAGGCGGTCGGCTTTGGCCTGATGCTCCGCTGGGCAATGAAGACAGAAGATGGCGACCTTACAGGCGGCGGTTATCATGGCTGGCTTGGTGGACTATTTGGTCATGCGAATACCCGCGGCCTATCTGATCGGCGCGGTGAATGTATTTATTCCGCCTGTTCACATTACCGACGCTGTTTTGTTGAGAAAAATGTCCGCAGCGCCAAACAAGCCTCTATCGTGATCGCTAATCATGCTTTGGTCATGATTAACATGGCGGCCTCGGCGGACCCTAGCGCCCTGCCGCCGCGTTATATTTTTGATGAAGGACATCACTTACTCAGCAGCGCAGATAGTGCATTTAGCGCCAATATTTCAGGGCAGGAATGTTTTGATTTGCGCCTATGGCTGCGCGGGCCGGAAGGTGGAAAGAAACGCCGCGCGCGAGGTTTGCAAAAACGCTGTGAAGATTTGCTGCCTAATGCCGCCGCCGAACAAGCCCTGCAAAGCGCCCTTGCCGCCGCAAGCTTACTGCCCAATGAGGGCTGGTTACAGCGCCTGCGCAGTGATGCGCCGCAAGGCCCTTTTGAAGAATTTTTAAGCGCGCTTGCCAAACAGGTTTATGCACGCACGCCAAATCAAAAAAGCAGTTATTACAGTATCGAATGTACGCCTTTCCCGCTTGCTGAAGGCCTTATAGACAAAATCAACGCATTAAAAACAACCGTGGTGCAAATGCAGCGCCCCTTACTGACGCTGATTGAAGAATTTGATGCCAAACTGGTCAATGATGCTGATAGCCTTGGCACAGAAACGCGCCAGCGTATTGAGGCGCTAATCGTCAGCCTAGAGCGCCGCGCGAAAATCATGCTGAAAAACTGGCTGGATATGTTGGATGCGCTCCGCCGCAAAGAAGACACGTTATCGAATGATAATTACACGCCACAGAAAACGTCAATGGGCGGTGAAAGCGACACGGTGGACTGGTTTGAAGTTAGCCGCATTGATGGGCAAGATTTTGATTGCGGCTATTTCCGCCATTACACAGACCCGTTAAAGCCATTTTCTGATGTTATCCGCGCCCATGCGCAAGGGATTCTCATTACCTCTGCGACTTTGACCGATCAAGACGATAAAAATCATGATGAAAACTCAGACATCGAAAAACAGCGTTGGTTTGATGCCTACGCCCATAGCGGCGCGCGTCACATGGATAAGTTCGCCCAGCATAGCGCCTATGAATCGCCGTTTGATTACAAAGCATCCACCAAAGTTTTGGTGATTAATGACGTTAATAAAAACGACCTTGATCAAGTAGCGGCGGCCTATGAGTTATTGTTTAAAGCCTCTGGCGGCGGCGCGCTTGGCCTATTCACCGCTATACAGCGCCTAAAAGCTGTGCATAGCCGCATTGCGCCGAACATTGAAAATGCGGGACTTACCCTTTATGGGCAGCATGTGGACGCAATGGAATCAGGCACATTAATTGATATTTTCCGCGCTGAAGAAAAAAGCTGTTTGCTCGGCACTGATGCGGTACGGGATGGGGTCGATATTCCGGGTAAATCATTACAGTTACTGGTTTATGACCGTGTCCCGTGGCCACGGCCAAACTTACTGCATAAAGCGCGGCGTGAAGCATTTGGCCAGCGCGCCTATGATGAACGCAGCGCCCGCATGAAAATCAAACAAGCCTATGGCCGCCTCATCCGACACGAGCAAGATAAAGGCGTATTTGTCATGTTAGATAACGCCCTGCCCACTCGCCTAACTACCGCCTTTCCTGAAGGGGTAGACGTACAGCGTGTTGGCATTGCTGAAGCAGGGAAGGTCATCGCGGGATTCTTAACATAATTAATCACCTATTAAGTTTTTTATTGTAGCATCTTCAATAGAATAAGAATTTATAAATCTGGGGCATGATAATGAGTGACGATTTAAAACAAAAGATTCAGACTGATTTTTGTACAGCGGAACATGAGAGCATCTATAGCGATGCACTCAAAGACACAATCAACACTATAGAGCAAGCGGCCTATGATTGTGATTGGTCAGTTACGCTCGGCAAGGCGCTCGAACACGGTGACGGCGCTATGCGGCACACCATAGCGCTAATAACATATGATAAGGCCGGTGAGCTTAGTGAGGACTACACACCAACCCCGAAAATGCAGCAGCATTTAGAGGCGCTAAAAGCAGAACATAATTTTAAGGAAGCACAGATTCGCGTAGTCGTTTCTACGCTTAGTCTTGACCGACATGTCAAGATTAACTTTGACTTTGATGCCGACACCCTTAACCCCGCGACAAAGAAAGCAGCATTAGAAAATTTAGCGCAAGATCGCAAAGAACGGTTTAGCGCGCCAGAGTACCAAGAACTAGAAGAAAAAATTAGCGAACAACTACATGGTGAAGCTTTAAGCGCAAAAATTGAAGATGGTCACGCAAAAGGGTGGGATAAGAACCGGTATAACGTATTAAGACTTAAAGACAATCAGGTCAAAACGGATACGGCCGAGTATTTAAACCACGCATCACCTGCTTTTGCGAAGTTTAGGGAACAGCAGCAAGAAAAGGGCATGCATGATGTGTGCGCTGTCATAGATGCGCCGCATGCAGATTTTTATGTCTTTGCAGAAGTTGCGTTTGTGCCGCCAAAGCCACAAAATTCAGGCCTGTGGGATCGTTTAAAAGAAAAAATCAGCCCCTAATGAATATATAAACTATAAGCTTGTCAGCATAAGGCTCTAAAAGCCTTACGCACTTCCCTATCCGCAAGATTATTAATACAATAAAAAACGCCGCATTTTCATGCAGCGTTTTACATCTTGAATAAGGTTATCAGCATTTATTTAAGACGCTTTTTTAAACCAGCTATAGGACTTCTTTGATGTGAGAAGCTTACGGGCTTTTTTAACACTACGCATTTGTGGCGTTTCGCCCCATTTGCGGAATTTTTGTATGTTTATTTGTGACATTATCATGGTTCTTATCCCTCCCCGAAATATGACCCCTTTTTATATTCTGGCCTTAATGTAGCACAACAATAATAGTTATGTCAAATATTATGTGTAAAAAAGACCCACTGCATAATGTTATGCAGTGGGGCGCAATATAGTTAACCGATTTTCAGGACGTTGTTTTTAACATCATACGTCACTGTACGACCGTCTTGCGTGCGCACAGCATCATCTTGCTCTAACGCTGCGACTTGGTATTCAGATGGGTTGATGTCACTTGCATCTGCCAGTAAAGGCGTTGCAACGCCGTGAATGCCATTAAAAGTGAAACTTGCTAAGGCCATTGCTGTAACGCTTGAACTTACGCTGCTCCAAAGCTGATCATTTTGTACGTTTTTAATGTATCCTTTACGGCGCGCAGCGCCATATCCTGCGGCGCCCAGTAAAAAGCCGCCATATAAGACGCCAAATTTAGCCGCACCTGTTGTTGCAAGGAACGCTGTTTCCTGCACAATATTTGATGTCGGGTTTGACATGACTGCTGGTGCAACTGAAAATGTTGAAATACCTGCAAACACGGCTGCAAAAATAGCTGTATTGCTGTTCTGCTTAATATGACCTGCGGCTTTGTTATATAGATTCTTGATTGATTTCATCACAATCTCCCTGAAAATTTATTTTTATAATTATGCATTGGTTATAGCAGCGTTTCCATTTATGTCAACAACAACCGCAGATTACAAAATATTTATTTGCATCGCCTTCATGCGCTCTGTATAAATAGGCTCTAGTCCCCCGCGCCTAGGCAAGCTATATCAGTATTGAATAAGAATAGGAATATCATGCAGACAATTACAGTCTTCGCAGGCTCTTCAGGCTTTGCACCTCAATCACACAACATGGCCGCACGCGTGCTTGGGCAGGAATGTGCTGCGCGTAAAATAGATTTGTGCTATGGCGGCATGAATGCCGGTTTAATGTATTTGGTCGCCGAAGCGGCGCGCCGTAATAATGGCCGCGTGATTGGCGTTATACCATCGCGGCTGAGAGATAGCGAACGCGTCCACAGAGATTTAGACGAGCTGATTACCGTCGAAACGCTATGGGAACGTAAACGCAAAATGTTTCACTTGGCTGATGCCATATTCGCGTTGCCAGGCGGCTTTGGCACATATGATGAAGTTGCCGAAGTCCTATATTGGGGCGTACTTGGCTTTCACAGCAAGCCGATGGTGATGTTAAACATTGATGGTTATTGGGATGACTTCCTTGATTATTTCAACAACCATGTACATCAAGGTGATGATGAGCTTGGCAAAGTTTCCGACTTCCTTATCGAAGCGAAAACAGTGGAAGAAGCCTTCGCCAAGGCCGAAGCATGGCAAGCCCCCGCTTATGCCAGCACACATGCTGATAAGCAAGAATCCCTCCCCCATTTTGAAGATGCCTTTAGCGCAGAAAATATGGACTGTATTATCATTGACCAATCCACCGCAAAAGGCGCATATCAAATCGGCACGGCGCTTACCTTGCGCCAGCTAGGCAAACATAATTTGCCGATTGGCATTTTAAATGAAAATGATGATTTCAGCCCATTAATGCAATGGGTGATGGATGCCTCTGCCGCGCGTTATATCACGGCAAAATGCACAAGCTTATTCGCGGTAGAGACCGACAAAGCCATACTCGCGGAGCGCCTCAGCAAGCTCGCGGCCATAGACATTGACCTGCATGAAGACAAATGGGGAGATAAACCAGAGTTTTAAGCTGCCTCTTTCCTAATCATTATACGAAGCCGCTTGCTGCGCCTTATTGGGGCGCATTGGCGGCTTTTTTATTGCGCTATTTTCTTCGCCTTCATCTGCCGCCAAGGTGATATAGCGATTACGCAGTTTCTTATCTTCACTGCGTTTATAAACATAAACGCCAAGGACGGATAACGCCACAGCCCAAATAGTGCCAAGGCTTTCCATGGCATCGATAACCAGCACAGCGTCTTTGGTGCGGAATATCATAATATAGGCAATGCCAAGCATTTGCGCCGCCCATGTAATGGCCATTAAGTAGCCAAATGTTGGGCGCATACGGCGAACGAATTTATCATTGGATGTGATCTCAGCGCGCAGCGAGCTGTTTACTTCGGCAGCGAGTTTGGTTTGTTCTTCTATTTTTAGCTTGGTCATTTCTTCCATATGGCGGTTCGCTTCGCCAATATCATGGGATGATACGCCGCCTGTTTTTATGGCCTCATCAAGGCCGTCCAAAGCATCTGCGGTGGATTGTGCGCTTGGGTGTGCTATGCCACGCAATACGCCGCTGACAAGCTCGACCAAAAATGGCAAACCAAGCTGCGCTAATAAATTAATCGCCATAAATCCTCTCCTTTATACGTTCACAAGACGGTAGAAAATGTGTCTACCCAGCACTGCTGATGGTTTGTTATCTTTGATCCAGTATGGGGATATGCCTGCGGCGTGGTAATGGGTTGCACCTTTAGTGATATCTGTACCCAAAACACCTGCAACAGCGCGCCTTGCAATGCGCAGTGCGCTGACGAAGTAAATGTCATCATCTGCGCTCAGCTGAATAAGCTTCGCACGGTTGGGGTCGTCTTTGTTCCAACATGAAAACTGAAATGGTTTTTGGCAAATTTGCACAATGTCATTGCCCCACCAATAACTGCCAAGCGTTTTTGATATTGCAAGGCGGTTTAAAATAACCTGCGCGACGGCTTGCATACCGGCGCTGCCTTCACCGCGGGCTTCGCCCCATAATGTGCGTGCCAATGTATCAATCGCGATTTGATCATAAAATGCTTTGGCGGCAATATTCTCTGGCTTTGATTTGGGGACGAGTTTAAATGGCTTTAAGCGTTTTTGTTTCATGACATGCTCCGTGTTTACTGCTAAAAACCGCACGATTTAAAGTAACCGCGCGACAAAGAAAAACGCCGCCGCATTACTGCGCCGGCGTTTATAAATTCTATAATGTAGTTTTGTTTACTTAGGCTCTTTTTTGAACTGATCTTTAACCCAGCTGCTCGCTTTACCTGTCGCAGCAACGGCGCGTCCCGTATAATCTACAGTCGAGTTCATCGCTTGGCTCGCGTAATGTTTTGAAAGTGCCGCCGCGTTTCTCGGAACAGAAAGGCTTAAATTATATGAGCCAACATCAGCGTTAAGCGCTGCTAAAGTTTCTACTTCATCATCCGCAACATATATATAAGATGCGTTGTTTTTCAACACATCCAAAATAAAGCGCCCAGCACTCACTTTCTCCGTCGTTGAAGCATCTACTGTATTAGAAATCGCCTCTTGCTGCGCGGCATTAATTGATAATACTTCCCCTGTCTGTTTCGCCGCGGCGAGTGTGACAAGCGCATTAAATTGGCCACGTGTAAGCACACCTTCACAACGCGTTTGATAATCAAACATTTCAACCAAATTGCTAAAACCTTCTGCATTGCCTTGCTTTGCCAAGGCTTTTTGTGTTTTTGCATCGTCGCATAAAACATCAAGCCCTTCAGATAGGTTGGTGATAGCACCATAAATCGCCGCATAATCAGCTGCGCTGTCATGCGGGCGATCAAGTGCCTTATTGATATCCTTAATGACGGCAGCAACTTTTTTACCGCTGCCAATTGTTGTGATGTCCGCCTGTGCGTCAACCAGCATTTCTTCAATTGATTTCAAAATATCCGCGCCGCTAGCTGTTCCCTCTGGTTTATTCTTTGTACCATCGAGCATTTCATCGACAAAAATAGCGTCCCAGCTAAGCGCCGCCGTTGCTATTTTGTTACGCAAAGCTTTGCATTGCAGGTCGATAGCGAACTTACCACTATCTTTTACCGCATCAACCGTTGCCTCATAAGCATCCGCTGTGCTGTCTGCGACTTTTGTCCAAGTGTTTTTTAATTTTGAGCCGAAATCTTTGAAACCCATTACTTCAATCCTTTTGCTTAATTTGGAGTATTTTTGCGGTTGGCGTACCAACCAAGTGCCTGCCCCGCCAAGGCCTTTGCACCGTTTGATAATTGTGCGCCGTAATGCGTAGCGTAAGCCATCGCATTTGACGATACCGACATAGAAAGATTATATGCGCCGATATCTTCACTTACGTTATAAAGAGCATTTGCAGTTTCTTTGTCAAAATCTGTGCTGTACATGTCAAGGTCGTTTGACATTTTTGAGACAAGCATAATGCTTGCTGACACTTTTTCAGATGCTGCACTCTCGCCTGTTAGTTCACTTATCGTCAGCGCTTCATTGCTAGACAAAGCTAAACCCACATTTTCAGTATGTTCACTCACTATAATTTCAGCAAGCTTCGCAGGCTTACATTTCTGCACAACAGCGGCGCAGCGTTGTTCATGGGCAAAACCTTTGACCAGATTTTCAAATGTTTCTTTATTGCCGCCTTTAGCAAGCGCATCCATGACTTTTTTATTGCTGCTTAAATCCTGCACTTCGGCGATTGATAAACTTGTGAGATGATAGATATCATAAAGTGAGTTTACATCCATGCCAGATTTCATGTTTGTAACTTTGCCAAGATTGATGATAGTTTTACCAAGCGCTTCGCCATCTTTAACGCCTGTGACACGTGCCTGTGCGAGCGTCAGCATATCTTTAATTGATGACAAAACATCAACACCTTTGGCGCATCCGCCTGCATCTTTATCGCTTACGCCGTTCAGCATTTCATCCATGTAGACAGATAACCAGTTCATGCGTGCTTGGTCTACGCGCCCACGTATCGTATCAAGCTGTAATTTATTGGCTGCTAGTGCTGGGTCTGCGGCAACGTCGTCATATTGTGATTTTACTTTGCTGGCTGCATCTTGTGCTTGCTCCGCTAGCTTTTTGCCCTGTTCAGCCGCCTTATCTAAAGCGCCGCCAAACTGGCCTTTTAACTTATTCAAATTTTCTTTATCGAAAAATGACATACACTGTCTCCATTACACATAATGTTATAAAAATCTGCTGTAAACTAGCAGCCCCCTAACGTTATGTCAAATATTATTTTTACCATTCAGAGATTCCGTTTTTAGTGCTGTACGGTCAAGCTTAGCTTCAATACGCAGCAAGTGTCCCGTCAGGCGGTCTTCTAGCGCGTGAACATGCGAAAGCCGCGCATATGACTTTGCCGTTTCAAGCTTATGGGCGGATAGCCCCTCCCTTAATTGCATAGCGCGGCTATCAATAATTGACTGCAATTCACGCAAAGCGGTTTCACTTTGCTGTTTAACGCGCCAGATCATCCAAAATAATGCGCTCATGGCAGGAATATCTATGGCGGATATCCACCATTGTAAGTCTAAATTCGGTGGCATATCTATCCTCCCTTGTTAAAAAAATGCGTCTAAACATCAAACTGACTGTCGGCAAGATGCATAGATGATGTGCCTTGCCAATTTGGGCGCGTGCCTACGCCGCCAATGGTACGAATGCGCACAGGTTCGCTTGCTAGCGCTCCGGCAACCGCATCAAGACCATCATCACTTGCACCCGTTTTTTCAGGCATCCATTCTTGCATTTCACGAATAAACGGCGTTTTAATAACGCTTTGATGGACATAAAGCGCCTTTGCCGCCATTACCGCATCGAAAGCTTCGATAATACGCAGCGCCTTTGGGCGACGCGATGATAATTCGACAACCGCGCTAGCTATGCCCATTTTACTTAAATGTTTTCTCAGCATATTGGGCAAAAAACGCCCAAGGCCATTAATCTCAATCGTGATTGATGGTAACAACAGCGCACCTGCAATGCGGGCAACGATTTTGCATTGTTGGGTTGCTTCATCTTGATTGTCGCTCTCTGCCGCGCGGATATATTCCGTGCGATGCACATAATGACGGCCTTGATTATCAGTATAAATAACCGCAAGGACGGAGCTATCCCCCCGCCCCTGCGCGGACGCAAATGCAGGATCCCAAAATGCAGAGCATGAAGTAAGCTGCCGTCCGTTGAGCCATAATTGTGGACGGCCTGCAACTTCTTTATAGTCAATCTCATCATCATAAATGTTTAAGTCTTCGGGGTTTAAACGCCCCTCATTAAGCGCTACTGGCTTTAACATCATTTGGCTTTCAAACTTATTGGGGCCTGTGTGGATTTTCATGCGTTCGATGTCGGCAATGCTATAACGCTCAGGCCATGCAGAAGCCCCTGTTTCATCTAATATAGGGTAACGTTTACGATTGTAGTCCTGCAAGAACGGTACGTCTTCGCCAATTTCTTTACGCGGCGCATCTGCATAAATGGAATAATAATTATGCGGAGTCCCGACGTAAAGCCGTGTCCCGCCTTGCACCAAAATATACTCAATTTCAAGCAAGCGTTCGCGTAAATCTTGACGTTTATCTGCGGTATCGCAAGTTTTAGGGACCTCGACATCATCACAGATAATCACTTCAGCACGACAACCTGTAATGTTGGCGGTAATGCCCTTGGCCTGCATAGATGGGTCGCGGCGTTCTAAATCGCGCTTAATCATAAAGCTATCGGATGCCCATTGTTCTTTCTTTTCTGGCAATAAATGCTGGGTCAGCATGTGCCGTTCAATAATTTTTTTGACATTGCGCACCATTTTACGCGCCAGATTTAGATCCGCCGCCAGAACCAAAATACGCAAATTAGGATCACTAAATAAAAGCCATGCACAAAACAGACCGACAATGGTTGATTTCCCGCATGACCGAAACGCCATCAACAGCATATAACGCTGATCATTGTTCCAGCAATCTTCTAACCAATGCGCAATATCATAATGCACATCTGGCGTAGATAGACCCTGCCCCCTATTCCACAACGTGAGGAACAGGGGGAATGAAATCATGACAGATGAACCTTTTAATATGGATAACTTTAGACAATAAAAAAGCCCCACAAAAGCGGGGCTATTTATATAAGGTAAGGCGATAATCTAATGGATCAATTTAGAAGATATTATGATCTGATTTATTGCCTGTAATTTTTGGTTTCTTCGGCGTGTTATCTTCGCCCATATCGGCATCTGCCTGTGATTTTTGTACTGGCGTATCATCAACTGTGTATTCAGGAACCGCTGAAGCTTTCTTGTTAAACAAAATCGCTTTACCAAGCCCAATGCCAACCTGCGTGCCTTTTGTGGCAACAACGCTGCCTAAGAGGCCAGAGCCCATTACAGTGAAGCCTGCGCCATATGTAAGGTAACCAACTGTTACGCCCGCCGCTAATGCCCCGACGGCGATTGCTTTTTCCGTTGGCGTTTCTGCTTTACCAAATGGGGAGTAAATTGTGCGTTTCACAGCAGGAATTTGATATACGCGGTTCGCGTAGTTAAAAGCCTCAACTGCTGCGTTTTTTGCTTTGACGCAAAATTCGCCAATTGCGGCGGCAAAACCAAATGCCGCTTGTAGCCTAGATTTCTTTGGCGCTGGCTGGTTTTCTAAATCTGTTAAAACGTCTTCCGCTTTTTTATTATTATTTGGTGTAGTCATGAAATCACCCAATTCATTTAATATTACTATGAAAAATGATTTACACGCTATCGCCGCTTATGTCAATACAATTCGTGTAAATCAAATGTTTTTTTCCGTATATTGGTCTAACTCGCTCTGCGCCTGCGCGATTATACCGGCAAGCACAGCATCATCAGCCTCATTATGCGCTTTATTTGTAAGGATATCCGCCCATTTCGCAAGCTTTAAAAGCAGTTCAATATGTGCGATAGCAACTTTACAGGCGCTGTGATGCGCAGAAAAGCTTTTGGCATCATCTGGCAGCTCATCGCTGATAATAAAACGATGGTAAGATTCCAAGCTATGCTTTAACGCATCTGGCAAAAACTTAGCTATTTTCTCGCGGGATTTTTCTTCCAATGATTGGGACATGAACACACTTTCTGTTAATCGATTAGAACCTTGAAACAATGTACCAAGCCGCGCCATTAGAAACGACCGTGATTGCGTCATAATGGCTGGTCAGGTTTTGCGCGTAACCATCTGGCCCGCTGCCGCCAAGTTCACTGACTGTAACGTAATTACCTGATGGATCAGTCTTCT
>DELD01000022.1 GCA_002354205.1 Micavibrio sp. UBA2705
TTTAATAATTGTTACATTGGCCTGCCAGCCCCGCCTGATAAGCAGCTTGGCAAAGGAATAGATTTATGCCTTGCAGATTAAAAATGTCAGGCCAATGTAACAATTATTAAATACAGGAAAACTGTTATGAGCAATCAAGTTGATTTAGACACACCGCTAATGCCAAAAGCGAAAGCTGTATGGTTAATCGAAAATACAGCATTATCATTTGGCCAAATTGGCGCGTTTTGTGGCATGCACTCAGTTGAAGTACAAGCCCTAGCAGATGAAGATATTGGCCGTGGCATGGTTGGCCGCAGCCCGATTGATGATGGAGAACTAACGCAAGAACAGATCGACGCGTGTCAGGCTGACGTTAATGCAGAACTTCGTATTAACCGCACAGCAAATTCAAGCCTACGCAGCCGCTCAAAAGGCCCTCGTTACACACCAGTGGCGAAGCGCGGCGACAAACCAAACGCGATTGCATTCCTCGTTAAGCATCACGATGAGCTTACCGACGCACAGATTTGTAAACTTGTTGGTACAACAAAGCCGACAATTAAATCTATACGCGAAAAAACACATGCGAGCATGTCAACATTAAAACCAAACAGCCCTGCTGACCTTGGCCTATGTACATATGTAGAACTTGATGAAGCCATCAATAAAGCACTCAGAGCCAAAGGCATCGACCCTGAGGCACGCAAAAAAGAGCAAGACGCAGAAAAAGCAGCTGCACTTAGCGAAGACAAACCATCTGAACAACACAGTTCAGGCTTTGACTTCTCAGCATTCATGAGCACAAGCGCATCTTCAAACCAAGATTCATAAACAGCTCAGCTTTTAAACGAAACAAAATGAAAAGGCATCGAGAATTTCGATGCCTTTTTTATATCCCTAACAATAAGAAAATGCGACTTAGTTGCTTAATTCCAATAATTCGTCATTAATCGTTAATTTCTGCGCCTTCAAACGATGCAAAGCCACCTCATCAGGCGATGGTCTCTTTTCTTCGTCTGAGATTTTAAGATCAAGGCGCTGCTTTCGCTGCTTCAAAGAATGAATACGATTTTCTTCAGACATAGATTCTCCTGCTCGTAAATTTAAAAAATGTAATACATCAACGCGCAACAGCGTATGCAAACACAGATAACGGTAAACATTACGCCATTATTCTTACAGTTTTAGTATTTCATGGATTTTATTAAGAGCGCGTTAACAAGCGAACGATCACCTCACATTATCTACAGCAAAACTATAAAAATATTTATTTACTCTGCTACCAAGCGTGTTTTACGTAGCTGCCCAGAGCGCTCTAATATAGGGTATGAGACTGATGTTATCAGGCTTTGAATACGTACAAGGTCACGGATGATATCGGTATGCATAGAACTGGTCGCTAACGTTTCAGGCACGCCATCCGCAATACGACGTAAATGCCGCTCGGAAGATTCCTGCTCGCCTTTTTTGAAGTCGCCTTTAACCACAAACAAACGGCGCGCAAGCTCAGGGTCTTCGGTAATGAAAACGTTACGCGAAAGCTTTAAACTATCTAATGTTGTCTCAAAGAACATACGAATATCTTTAAAACCTTCATCTGAGAACACCTTTTGTTTTTCTATTTTTTTACGCGCCATATGAATAAGGCTACGGTCAACAATATCTCCGGCATGTTCAATACTTGTCGCATAAGACATGATAAGCAAGTGACGCTCAGCATCCGCGCCATCCACGCCAGAAGCCCCTACCCGCGCAATATATGTTTTTATCGATTTATATAACTCATCAATAAAATCATCCATTTCACGCACGCGCCCAAGTATGTCGGCATTATTGGTTCTAAACAGTTGATAAACGCAATAGAGAAGCTCTTCAAGTTTATCTGTCATCCGCAGCACTTCGCGTGAAGCGTTAGACAGGGCCACTGTGGGCATTTCAAGGTCATTATTATCAAGGTATAAAGGCGCGCCCGCAGCAGGCTCTAACGTTTTCGTTTTGCCGAACTTTTCAACAACGCCGGATATCTGGCGGCAGAATGGTAGGAACATAATACCTAAGACAATATTAAACGTCATATGGAATGACACGATGACTTGCGGATGTAACAGATCCACACTTTCAAAAAATTTAAGGATATAAGGCATTGCAGCCATAGCGACAAGAACACCAAATAGCCTGACAAATAAATTCGCCAGCGGTAACCTAAAGCTGTTCTCTTTATCTTTCATTGTCGCAAATAATGCAGGAAGTACGCCGCCAATATTTGCGCCAAGAACCATAGCAAGGCCAAGTTCTAGCGGCAGAGGCAATGCGGCAATAAGCAGAACCATAGCAAGTGAAGAATGAAACATCCACGTGATAACGCCTGCAATAAGGATAGGGAATATGTGGTCGTTTTCTAATGGCTTAAGCATCAAAAGGAAAAGTTCCGATTCCTGTAGAGGCGCAGACGTTAGCTTCACAAGCTTTAAGGCCATTAACATCAAACCAATACCAATCAAAACATGGCCGATATGCTTTAATTGCGCCTTTTTATCCTTTAACTGATAAACAATATAACCAATAACCAACAAAAGAGATGCGAGCCATGAAAGGTCAAAAGTCAGCACTTGCGCAACGATAGTTGTCCCCGTATCCGCGCCAAGTATCACGGCTATGGCAGCAGGCAGTGTAATTAAGCCACTCGAAAGGAAGGAGCTAACGATAAGAGTTGTCGCCGTAGAGCTTTGCAGTACAAGAGTGAACAAAAGCCCAGCAAAGAAAGATTTAATACGGCTAGACGTTGAATATGATAAAAAGTCGCGTAATTTAGCACCAAAAGCACGCATCATTCCATTGCGGACCATTTGCAGCCCCCAAAGCAACATGACAACGCCGCCAAAGATGTTAATAAGAATAAGTGTAGGCACTTATAGCAAACCTTTTTAGAAATAATGCACGCATAGCGCAATAATTATATTAGGCTTACAGCATAGAGTTTCCGCAAGGTGCGGTCAAGTGAGATTGAGAAAAATTCATATAAAACGAAGTCTTGGCTTAGTTTTTATCAACAAAAGCCAATTCTTTATCAGGCGCATTATTAAGTCCTGCACAAAGCACACTTGAATCAGCCGCGCAGAAGACTGTGAAAGCTTTTTGGGCGCGCAAATATGTGACCGGCTCAATATCTTTGATTGCCGCGCATGCCTGCACAGCGCGCGAAAGGTCTTTCTCGTGGTCGCTATGCAGCATTGCTGTATAGAAAAACTTGCGCTTAGATGCTTTGAATATTTGATCATAGCCCTTATCTAAGGCGCTATTACCCGCAATAGCAGCCTTCACTGCACCATCAAAGGCTTTATAATCACCGCGGTACATATAATGAGGAAAAACACCCGTTAACAGCACAAAAGCCAGCGCCCCGTCTGGTGTTGATTGCCATTCATCGCATAGCCCTTGGAGGGCGAGATCATAAGCGAGGGCAAAACGCTCTTTAATTTCAAAATCAAACGCAGGGTTTACCATGTCCCATTGCTTAGGATGAATTTCATCGAACCAAAATTTTAATATCGACTGTACTGTATTTTGCATTTAAACCTTAATAACTCTAAAAGAATAACGAATCACTATTGACAGTATGAATCAAAACGAATCGCTTGCCTAGTGTTATTTTACAGAGTCATTAATATTAAGGAGCAATACGCTTCAAGCTAGCCCTATTCATCCGATCGTAACGCCACATCTTCCGCCTCTATACCCGCAGCAGACCCCGAAGGATCGTCTTGTTCATACAAAGCCGGCACGTCATGTTCGCTAGCCTTTGCCGCAGCAGCAGCGCGCGCTGCATCTGCTTCACGCATACGCTTATCGTTCAAACGTGCTTGCTCCTCTTTTTTAAATTGCTCTTGCTGAATATATTGTGACAATGCAGCTTCGGCAGTTTTATCACAGCGCAAAGTAAGCCAAGACAAAACCAAAGCTGGTGTAAAGGGCAAAAGAATAATTCCTAGCATCACAAGGGTAAAAGCTTCAACCAGTTCACGCCCTTTCATGTAACCGCTATACAGCAATAAAAAGACAAAGAAGCCCACAATAAAAAATATCAAAGAAAAAATGCGATACATTTTTACTTTAAGAATAGCTTCGCGGATTGTCGGGTCTTTAATATACATATTGTTTACGTTCATATTTTTAGTGGTTCAACATTAATACAGCATTACCATATTAACAAAAAAGTCCTAACAAATTATTGTTAGGACTTTCTAATATACAGATAATGTAAGCAGCCGCAACTGACTTTAATGCAGATCGCTCCAAATTTTACGCTTCACGCCATACATGACAAAAGCAAAAATTGTTAGGAAGATGATGACTTTAATCCCCATACGCTTACGGACTTCTAATTCAGGCTCTGCGGCCCAATTTAGGAAATGTGATACGTCAGAAGCATATTGGTCAACCGTTGTTGGGCTGCCGTCTTCATACATGACTTGGTCATCAATTAATGGGGTTGGCATCGCGATAACACCGCCAGACATATATTTGTTGTAATACTGACCAGGCATAAGGTGTACATGCTCTGGCGCATCTTCGTAGCCCGTCAAAATCGCATGAAGATAATCCGCTCCGCCAACACGCGCCTTAGTGATTAATGATAAATCAGGTGGTAACGCACCGTTATTTGCGTATTTTGCTGCTGCATCATTTGCAAATGGGCTTGGGAACATATCCGATGGACGCGCTGCGCGCTCAAACATTTCGCCTTCATCATCAGGGCCATCCATGACCGTATACTCAGCCGCAATCGCCTTGATCTGCCCTTCGCTATAACCAAGCGCCTCCAAGTTACGGAACGCAATACGCTTCATTGAATGGCATGATGCACAGACTGATTTAAACACTAAGAAACCACGCTGTAGCGCCGCCTTATCATATGTGCCAAACGGCCCAGAAAAGCTCCACTCCATTTTTGGTGGTTTCACAGCATCACCTGCCGCATGCGCAATATTAACAGAGCCAAGCATTGCAAAAGCAACGAATAAAACTGAGACAATAGATTTTTTCATTTTATTTTCCTTTTACTCTAACTGGTCTATTTGCTATCAGCCGCTTTCGCAGCCTTTTTATCAAGCACAGCCTGATGAATAGACTCCGGAATTGGCAATGCAACTTCTTTGCGCGATAGCAATGGCAACAGCACAAGGAAGAACAAGAAGTAATAAACAGTGAAGAACTGAGCCAACATTGTATTATCAACCTTCAGCACCATGGGTGCTTTCTCTTCGGCTGCGTGATCTTCGCCTGCTGGCGCGGCATGAGCCACTTCACCATGATGGTCATCAACAGCACACGCAGCTTCTGAGCCTATACATGTCTGCCAATACACACGGTCAGCGGGCTGAGAGCCTGCATAACCAAGCACAAACACACCAAAAACAAAAACCAATAAAAGCTTTTTGAATTGTGGGCGGTAACGTGCAGAGCGCACGGGGTGCGTATCAAGCCATGGCATGATAAGCAACATAACAATCGCACCAAACATAGCAAGTACGCCGCCAAGCTTCGCTTCGATAAAGACAATATCCGTAAATGGAATGCCAATATCAAATGTAATCGCACGTAAAATCGCATAGAAAGGTAAGAAATACCATTCAGGTACAATATGCGCAGGCGTTACAAGCGGGTTCGCAGGAATGTAGTTATCGGGGTGTCCCAATGCATTTGGCAAGAAGAAGACAAACGCGGCATAAATTGTAATAAATACAACCAAACCAAATGTGTCCTTCATTGTGTAATATGGGTGGAAAGGCAATGTGTCTTGCTTACCCTTTGCTTCAACGCCTGAAGGGTTGTTTGAGCCTGTCACGTGTAGCGCCCAAACATGTAAGAACACAACCGCGCAAATCACGAATGGCAACAAGTAATGCAGCGCAAAGAAACGTTTCAACGTTGGGTTATCGACCGAGAAACCGCCCCAAAGCAATGTCACAATATCATCACCGACAATTGGAATAGCAGAGAACAAGTTAGTAATAACAGTCGCGCCCCAGTAAGACATCTGCCCCCAAGGAAGCACATACCCCATAAAGGCTGTCGCCATCATAAGAAGGAAGATCACAACGCCAAGTATCCAAAGCAGTTCACGTGGTTGCTTATACGAACCGTAATACATGCCGCGGAAAATATGTGTATACACCGCGATAAAGAAGAATGATGCGCCGTTCATGTGAATATAACGGATCAACCAGCCATAATTCACATCACGCATGATGCGTTCTGTTGCATCGAAAGCGAGCGCCGTATCTGCCGTGTACTGCATAGCGAGCGTAATGCCCGTTACAATCATTGTCACAAGCATGAACATCGCAATAGCGCCGAAATTCCAAAAGTAATTGAAATTCTTCGGTGTCGGGAATACGCCGTATTCCTTTTGCATTAATGTAAACACAGGTAGGCGGCTATCAATCCACTCTACCGCTGGGTTTTTAAATTTCTCACGCTGTCCGCCAGCCATCTTTAGTCTCCTGATTTATAAACGCAAAATCTTGCAGGCTTATGAAAGCTGCAAGATTGCCAATTAACCTATTTTTACTGTTGTATCACTCAAAAATTCATATTCTGGAACCGCAAGGTTTTTAGGCGCAGGGCCCTTACGAATACGGCCAGATGTATCGTAATGTGAACCGTGACATGGACAGAACCAACCACCGAAATCACCTTTAGATTCAGTTTCTTTTTGCCCAAGTGGAACGCAGCCCAAATGTGTACAGACGCCGACCATAACCAACCACTCAGGCTTTTGTGCACGGTCTTTATCATCTTGTTTATCCCGAAGAACCGCCATATCAACTGAACGCGCATCTTCGATCTCTGCTTCTGTACGGTGGCGGATGAATACCGGCTTACCACGCCACATTACTGTAATGGACTGCCCCTTTTCAATTGGTGACAAATCAACCTCAGTCGATGACATCGCCAATGTATCCGCGGCGGGATTAAGGGAGCTGACAAAAGGCCAAACAACCGCTGCCGTACCAACGGCGCCAAAAGCTGCGCCAGTTAAGTTAAGGAACTCACGGCGTGTTGGCTCCTGTGTAGATTTCGTTTTCGCTGTATCTGCGGACATATTTTAAGTACCTGCTCGTAAATAATCATATGAATTGTGTTCATTAAGTCTAAATAGAATCTAGACGAACCCCGTTTCGGAAGCTAGTCTAAGCCATTCAAACCTTGCCGACAAGAACATAAACGATATTATCAATATGTTCTCATAGACAATTATCAAGTAAGCGAATAAAACAGAAAGCCGTGATAAAAACAATGAAAAAACAATTGCGTATCGCATTTTATCAACCAGACATTCCTCAAAACCTCGGCGCGATGATGCGTTTAGCCGTATGTTTAGACGTTGGCATTGACGTTATCATGCCTTGCGGCTTCCCGTGGGATGATAAAAAAATTCGCCGCGCTGGCATGGATTATATTGACCATTGTCAATTACAAAAGCACGATAATTGGGAAAACTTCAAATCACATTATGCCGATCGGCGCATAGTGCTAATGACGACCAAAGCTGAAGGCAGCTTTTACGATTTCGCCTTTGAAGATGGCGATATATTATTAGCAGGCTCAGAAAGCTCTGGCGTGCCTGAACATGTGCATAATGATTGCACAGAGCGCCTAACCATAAAAATGGCACATAACCAACGCTCCCTAAACGTTGTAAACGCCACATCAATGATTATCGGCGAAGCCATTCGCCAAACGAAGTAATACTATCTAGCGGCAAAGGAGCCGAGCCCATGGAAGATAAAAAACAGCAAGCGGCCAAATGGTTTGAAGAATTACGCGACCAAATCTGCGCGGAATTTGAACGTATTGAAGATGAAGATACAAACAACCCAACCCCCGCAGGACGCTTTGAACGTAAAGACTGGCAGCGCACAGATGAACATAGCCCTGATGGCAACACAGATGGCGGCGGCGGTGAAATATCACTGATGTACGGGCGCGTTTTTGAAAAAGTAGGTGTTAACATCTCAACCGTGCATGGTCATTTTTCTGAGGAATTTCGTGGGCAAATCCCTGGCGGTGCAGAAAACGATGGTAAGTTCTGGGCATCTGGCGTATCGCTTGTTGCGCATATGAAAAACCCACATGTCCCTGCCGTGCATATGAACACACGGATGATTGTGACATCCAAACAATGGTTTGGTGGCGGGATGGATTTAACCCCTGCTCTGCCCATTGCACAAGACAGCGCAGATTTTCACGCGGCGAACAAAGCGTGTTGTGAGCGCCACCCTGACGTTGCGGATTATCAAGAATTAAAGGAATGGTGCGCGCGTTACTTCTACCTGCCCCACCGCAATGAAGAACGCGGCATTGGCGGCATATTCTATGACCAGTTAAACACAGGCGATTGGGATAAAGATTTTGCTTTCACTCAAGATGTTGGGCGTAGCTTCAACCAGATATTCCCCGAAATCGTCCGCCGCAATATGTTTACACCATGGAGTGAAGCTGACCACGCCAAGCTCTTAGAAAAGCGTGGGCGCTATGTCGAGTTTAACTTGCTGCATGATCGCGGCACAAAATTCGGCCTAATGACCGGCGGTAATACCGAAGGTATCTTAATGTCTATGCCGCCCGAGGCCACATGGCTTAAGAAACCCAACGGGATGCGAAGCGTTAATAAAGACCGCGCCGCCTAGAGGCTATGTATGAATCACAGAATCCATTAACATAACACAAACCCAGCATAAAAGTAACTATATTTAAAATTCATTACAGGCTTTAACCCTTCAAAACCTGTAAGATTCGTGGGCCGATTTGACGTATGGAATCATCACGCGCGCCCATGATAAGGATATAATCGCCCGCATCAGCCTCTGCAATCATCGCTTCGATTAAAGCCGCGCGATCATCAAACACGTTAACGCTACCAAGCGCCCCTGCATTGCGTATGCCGTCCGCAATATCCTGCGATGAAATATCTTTATCTACTGTGCCGCCAGCATAGAATATATCCTGTAAATACAATTTGTCTTGCGCACGAAGATTTTTGACGAAGCTTTCGATATAGCCGTGCTTCATTAATTTGGTCGGGGCAAAGCCGTGCGGCTGATAATAAGCCAGAACGCGCCCCGCATGCCCGCTCACGCAGCGCATCGCCGCGTCAATTTTATCAGGATTATGGGCGTAATCATCGAGAATTGTGATGCCCGCGACCTTGCCGACAAGCTCTAAACGGGACTTCACACCTGAAAAACCTGATATAGCCTTGATACAGTCAAATACATCTGCGCCAAGCGCTTCCATAATGGCGAAGGCCGCGACAAGGTTTTGCACGTTATGGCGACCAAGTAGCGGGCTGTGAACCTCATAAGCATCGCCGCCAACAATTAAGTCAAATTGTGCGCCGTTTGCGTTTAACATGATATTTGTGGCCTTAAAGCGTGCATCCGCGTGGTCATCAAGACTGTAGCCCACCATATTCGCCTTACTGTAATCAAGTGCCATAACATGGGCATCATCACAATTTACAATGGCGGTTTTTGTCGTTTGATCGACTAGCCGTTGAAACAGCGGGATAAGTTCCGCAATTGGTTTATGATCTAAGGTTATATTATGGATGAGGCTGATATAGGGCTGATACAGCACGACAGAACCATCACTCTCACACGCCTCTGCGATAAATACTTCGCTATCGGTGCAGCGTGCATTACCAAAGGATGAGCAGGCATTATCTTGCCCTTTATCAAAGTCAGGCATGACCGCGCCGTTTATAATGGTTGGGTCTAAATCACAGGCACGCGCAAGAAAGCCCGTAATTGCAGTTACTGTTGATTTACCGCTTGTCCCCGCGATCGCAACGCTTTTTGTTTTATTGTTCAAAAGCTGCGCGAGTAATTCTGCGCGCTTTTGAATTTTTGTGTTTGTTTTTAAGGCGGCGGCAATATCAGGAATTTTTTCTTCAACCGCGCTTGATGCTACCACGACATCAATTTCGCCGCGTTCAATCATCGCGCCATCTTGCGCCACCATCATCACGCCCATATCTTTGATGCTTTGATATTTTTCTGGAAACAAGCCTTGATCATAGGAGCGGTCAGAGCCGTAAACATCATGCCCCGCAACTTTGAGTGACCATGCAAGCGCACTTAGCCCGATGCCGCCAACGCCAGATAAAAGATACTTCATTATTCAGCCGCTTCCTCTTCGCCATTTGCGGGAGGGGTTATTTTAAATTCGATAACATCATCTTTACCGAGGACAGCATCAACCTTCGCGCCATCGCCAATTTGCCCTTCCAAGATAAGCTCCGCGAGTTTATTTTGCAGCATGGTTTGAATAACCCGTTTTAATGGGCGTGCGCCATAGGCTGGGTCATATCCTTTATCACCCAATAGCTGTTTAGTATCATCACTGACATGTAATTCAATACGGCGGTCGGCCAAAAGGTTACGCAAATATTGCAATTGAATATCAATAATGCCTGAAATCTGCTGGCGCCCCAAACGGCGGAACAGTAAAATTTCATCAAGGCGGTTAAGAAATTCAGGTCTAAACGCGGCGCGCACCGAATCCATAACATTTTCACGTGCATCTTCCACGTCTTGGTCTTCCATCAGGGCGATCAAATGCTCCGCGCCGAGGTTTGATGTCATGATCAGCACAGTGTTTGAGAAATCAACAGTGCGCCCCTGCCCATCAGTCAAACGTCCATCATCAAGAACTTGCAGCAAAATGTTAAACACATCAGGATGCGCCTTTTCAACTTCATCAAACAGAACGACCTGATAAGGGCGGCGGCGCACAGCTTCGGTTAGCGCCCCACCTTCTTCATAACCAACATAACCCGGAGGCGCTCCGACCATGCGTGAAACGGAGTGCTTCTCCATATATTCAGACATATCAAGCCGCACCATCGCGCTATCATCATCGAATAAGAAATCAGCCAATGATTTGGTCAGCTCGGTCTTGCCTACGCCTGTTGGCCCTAAGAATAAGAAAGAGCCAATGGGGCGGCGCGTGTCTTGCAGCCCCGCGCGTGAACGGCGCACAGCGTTAGAAACAGCGGTGACGGCTTCGTCTTGCCCAACGACGCGCTGCTTAATGACGTCTTCCATCGATAAAAGCTTTTCACGCTCTCCTTCAAGCATTTTATCGATCGGAATACCTGTCCATTTACTAATGACAGCGGCGATGTGTTCGCTATCGACTTCTTCTTCTATCATTTTGCCATCATCTATTTCTGACGCTTCGGCGATTTTTTCTTCTAACTCAGGGATCATAGAATATTTAATTTCACCGGCGCGTGACCAGTCACCGGCACGCTCGGCTTGCTCTAACTCTGTGCGCGCGCGGTCTAAATCTTCCGAAAGGCGCTGTGTGGCGTTCAGATCAGCTTTTTCTGATGACCATTTCTCATTCATTTCATTTGACTTGGCCTCTAACTCGGCGAGCTCTATTTCTAAAGCCTTAAGGCGGTCTTTTGATGATTGGTCTTTTTCTTTCTTTAAAGCTTCACGTTCGATTTTCATTTGAATGACTTTGCGGTCAAGCTCGTCCAACTCTTCTGGCTTGCTATCAACAATCATTCTTAGGCGTGATGATGCTTCATCTATCAAATCAATAGCCTTATCAGGCAGAAAACGATCTGTGATATAGCGGTTTGAGAGCGTTGCTGCCGAAACAAGCGCGTTATCTTTAATCCGCACACCATGATGCGCTTCGTATTTTTCCTTTAGACCGCGCAAAATTGACACGGTTTCTTCAACGCTTGGCTCTGATACAAAAACAGGCTGAAAACGGCGCGCTAAGGCCGCGTCTTTTTCAATATGTTTACGGTATTCATCCAAAGTCGTTGCACCAACCATGTGCAGCTCACCGCGTGCCAAGGCAGGTTTCAGCATGTTAGACGCATCCATAGCGCCGTCAGCTTTACCCGCGCCAATTAAAGTGTGCAGCTCATCTAAAAATACAATGATTTCACCTGCGGCTGAGGCAATCTCTTCAAGTACAGCTTTAAGTCGCTCCTCAAACTCACCACGGTATTTTGCCCCCGCGACCATTGCGCCTAAATCAAGTGACATTAAGGTGCAATGTTTAAGGCTTTCTGGGACATCACCCTTTACGATACGCTGCGCTAAGCCTTCAATAATCGCCGTTTTACCAACGCCAGGCTCACCAATCAATACTGGGTTATTTTTTGTACGGCGCGATAAAACCTGCACAGTGCGGCGGATTTCTTCTTCGCGGCCAATTACGGGGTCAAGCTTACCGCTACGTGCGACTTCGGTTAAATCACGCGCATATTTTGCCAAGGCATCGAAATTATCCTCCGCGTTGGCGCTATCAGCGGTCTTGCCCTTGCGCATATCGTTAACGGCTTGGTTTAGCGCGGTATCGGTCAAGCCTGAATCTGTCATTATTTCAGATATATGGGTCGCCTTGGCAATCATCATACACTGTAGAATGCGCTCAGATGTCACAAACTTATCGCCAGATTTCTCGCTTAATTTCATAGCCTTATCAAGAATCTTTACCAAATCAGTTGAAAGCCTAAGCCCCCCTGCGCCAGGGCCAGATACTGATGGTAGCCGCGCGAGCGCTTGGTTTACCTTGGACTGCATCTTGTTGATATCGCCACCGCTCGCCGCCAGCAATTTGGAAACACCGCCCGTTTCATCATCAAGCATGACACGCAACATATGTTCAGGTTCTAAAGATTGATGATCAGAGCGCATTGCCAATGTTTGCGCCGCCTGCATGAATGTACGGCATTTTTCTGTAAACTTTTCAAAATCCATGGTCTCTTCCTGACTTGCCTATTCTTTATCATTTTTAAAGCATATATATAATAATATACCTAACGCAGTGAATTTCAAATACCATTGATAAAAGTCAAACTTTATACAGACAAAAAGAAAAAAGAGAGCCCTAGGGCTCTCTTTCTGTCAGACGGTAACTTTAATCCGTAAACGT
>DELD01000060.1:0-18607 GCA_002354205.1 Micavibrio sp. UBA2705
CGCGCGGCGAGATAAGCAAAGCCCTGCGCCTCTATTGCATCGCCATCATAATCAAGCATTTCTATCGGCAGGACGGGGCAATCTAATGCCATGGAAAGCTGCTGCATTATAAACGTGTTATGCCGCCCGCCGCCGCAAACATAAACACTTTGTGTGGCGTCAATATGTTGGGCGATGCTGCGCACGGTAAATGCGCTAAGGGTGGCAACCGCATCTTCTGTGCTGAGGCTATCTATCGTGCCTATATCCCATGCATCACGGTCGAGTGACTTTGGCGCTGGGCGCTGAAAATAGGGGGCGCGTAGCCATTTATCTACGCAGGGCGTATTGATAGCACCAGATTTTGCAATGATACCACCCGTATCGTATTTGTTTCCGGTGGCTTTTAGAACGTAATCATCAATGAGCGCGTTTCCAGGCCCAGTATCGCAGGCGAATATCTCGCTATCCGCGACTCCGTTAATCTGCGTGATATTGCTGACCCCGCCAATATTCAAGAATGTTGTCGGCAGGGATAGCTTTTCTTTCAAGGCAATCGCGCGGTGGTAAAGCGGCAGCAGCGGCGCACCTTCGCCGCCATGGCGCACGTCGTCGCTGCGGAAGTCATGAATAACATCAAGTCCTGTCTCGGCGGCGAGAAGCGCGGCATCGCCAATTTGCACCGTGATTCCATCGTCAGGGGCGTGGTAAATTGTTTGCCCGTGAAAACCAATTGCATCAATCGCGATGTCATTGCGCGCTTTGAGGGTACGGACAAGCGCAGCATGGAACAGCGTCATATCATGTGCGGCATCTTGAATAAAATCCTGCGTAGCGTCGCGCTCCCCAAAGCAGCGGCGGAGCTTGTCTCGCAGCGCATCAGGATATTCAAGAGTGATAAGGTCGAGGGCTTCTATCTGTGCGTGCCCATCTGTGCGCAGTATCGCGCCGTCAACGCCATCTAAAGAAGTGCCACTCATTAGGCCGATTATTGTATAAGTGCTTGGCATTTTTCCCGCGCTTTGTTAAATATCAATACAGTAATAAGTTTAGCACATATTAATGATGAAAGAATATACGTTATGGCGCAATATAAGTCAGACTTTCTAAATGTTTTAGAGCAGCGTGGATTGATCCACCAAATATCTGATGCAGAAAACCTTGATAAGAAATTATCTGAAGGCATGCAAACGGCATATTGTGGCTTTGATGCGACCGCGAAATCACTCCATATCGGTAATTTGATTAGTATTATTATGCTGCATTGGTTTCAAGAATGCGGTCACCGCCCGCTTACGCTTATGGGCGGCGCAACGACAATGCTTGGCGACCCGAGCGGTAAAGAAGAACAGCGTCAGTTAAAAACCAAGGAAGAAATTGACGGCAACATAGCCTCAATCAAAAAAGCCTTTGACGCATTTCTGACCTATGGTGATGGCGGCAATGGTGCGCAGATGGTGAATAACGCCGACTGGATGCTTGATTTCAAATATATAGACTTCCTTCGTGATTATGGCCGCCACTTTTCTGTCAACCGTATGCTGACGATGGATAGCGTGAAATTGCGCCTAGAGCGCGAACAGCCGCTCAGCTTCCTTGAATTTAACTATATGATTTTACAGGCTTATGATTTTACCGAACTTAATAAACGCTACGGCACGTCTTTGCAGCTTGGCGGCTCTGATCAATGGGGGAATATGGTTGGCGGCATCGACCTTGGTCGACGCATTAATGGGGCTGAGCTTTTCGTTCTGACCTGTCCATTATTAACCAAAGCCAATGGCGAGAAAATGGGTAAATCTGTTGGCGGGGCGATTTGGCTCAATGATGACATGCTCAGTGCCTATGATTATTACCAGTTTTGGCGCAATTGCGATGATGCTGATTTATCAAAGCTTATCCGTATCTTTACCAAGCTGCCATTAGAGGAAATTGCCAAGATTGACGCGCTTGAAGGCGCAGAAATGAACGAGGGCAAGAAAATCCTCGCTTATGAAGCAACCAAGTGGCTGCATGGCGTACAGGCCGCCGATGATGCGCAGGAAACCGCGCGCAAAACTTTTGAACAAGGCGGCGCAGGCGATGATTTACCGCGCATTGAAGTCGCACGTGCAAAAGTTGAGGCGGGCGCAATCAGCGTCCTTGATGCATTCCAAGATACAGGGCTCGCAAGCTCTGGCGGCGAAGTCAAGCGCCTTATTAAAGGCGGCGGCGCACGCGTGAACGGTAAATCCGTTTCAGATATGGGCTATGTGATTTCGCTCTCAGATATGGATGGCGAGAATATCATTAAATTATCATCAGGCAAAAAACGTCACGCCTTGCTTGTCGTTGTGTAAACGCTGAATATGGATAAAAGCGAGAACTGAGCGTCTAATTATTAGACGCAACGTCGAATGGTAGGTCGCTGTCGAGCTGCACATAGCGTGCCCAGCTGCCGCTAGCGACGCTGTCGAGTGATGGGGTGTCTTGGTTCATGCGCTGACGGTAAATCCATAAATTGCGCATGACGCGTTCTACGAAGCTGCGTGTTTCTGAAAGCGGAATAAGTTCAACGAATAATAACGGGTCTTCAATATCCGCATATTGATTTTTCCACTTACGCAAATTACCAGGGCCTGCATTATAGGCAATCGCCAAAGAAAACAGATCATTTGAAATGGATGATTGTGAGATAAGCTGCTGAATATATTTCTGGCCGATCTCTAAATTTTCTTTCGGGTCTTTTAATAAATAGCGCCCAAGCTTGCCGCCATAGCTTTTATCGCCGGCAACATAGCTCGCTGTGCGCGGCATAAGCTGCATAAGGCCTGTTGCACCGCTTGGGTTTTCAGCCGTTGGGTTAAATTCTGATTCTTGGCGGATGAAAGCGTGAATAAGTGCTTTATCCATTTGATAGCCGCCCTTAGGCTCCCAACCACCAACGGGATAGAGCGCGGCATCATAAAGCTTACCATCGGCTGTTTTATAGGTGTTGCCAAAACGTAGTGCAAAAGAAGCGAGGCCGTTATTTAGCGCATAAGCAAGCATAGCTTCCTGCAATGCAGGGTTAGCGCCTGGATAAACTTGGCGAAACTCTAATTCGGCTAAATGATGCTGTCCGCTTTCGACCAATGCCATAGCGCGGTTTGTACTTGGGATCTTCATCAAAATGGATTTATGCGCATTTGTATATTTCGGCGCTTGCCAGTTAAAGCTTGCCAAGGCGTTCTGCCCCAAGGCGCGTGCGGCGATAAGGCCGTAAAATGTGCGCGGGTGCTGCGCGGCGTTAATCAGCCATTTTTTATGATTAGTGCTGTTGCGTAATTCTTTGTAACTCCGCGCCGCCCAATATGCGCTGGCAGATTGCAGCCAACCATTGGCATATTTTGAACTTGATGTACCTGCGAAATAATTTGCGGCGGCAATATAATCGCCCTTCATCCATGCGCTTAAACCCGCAACCCAGCCCGCTAGTGGCACAGCGTCGCGTGATCTATCCCATGCAGCCTTTGCTTGCGTGAGGGCATCTTGTGGCTTGCCTTCATATAAATAAGACGCAGCAATGCGTGCTGTTAAAGTGTCTTGCTCAGCGTCGCTCATATATTGCGTGGCGCTTGCACCTTTAAGTACGGATAAAGCTTGCGTTGGTTGGCCTTTGGATAAGTGACGCGTAATTGAACGTTCTAAAGTGCGCACGCTGCGGCTTTGTTGTGTGCTGCGCTTTTTGTAAGGCGGGTGCGAAGCGTTCTCTGTCAGTATATGTTCCAATGAGCCACGCATTTTTCGCGCTGTTTTCGGGCGCTCTATCCCTGCTGTGAAATCTTTCGGCTTGCGAATATTTGCCAGCTTATAAAGGTCTTTGGCATTAGGATGGTCTGCGTAGTTATCAAGCCAATAAGCAAGTTCATCAAAGCGTGATTGATATTTCGTTGGGTGCATATAACGCTGCTGCATGACATGCCCCATTAATTTATTGTTATCTAGCTGTGCTATAAGCGCATCCGCATCCTGCCAGCGTCCAGATTTTTGATATTCAAAAATACGGTTGTAACGGCGGCGGTCATTTTGGCTTAATGATTCTAATTCTTTATGCGTGCTCTTTTTTTGCGCTTGTTTGCTTATGGCGGGCGAGCGTTTAACAGGGCGCAGCGTCTGAGTTGCCTTTGACATGAGCTTTGGCCGCGCGGCTGTATCAGCCATCGCCCCCATATGGGCAAAAATAACTGATTTGTATAATACATCAGGGCGAGATTGCGGACGTGTAATAGCGCCACCCTGTTGTGCAGGGGCGTTATTGTCTAGGCTAACAGATGTCATCAACTCTGGGCGCGCCTTTGGTATTATTGTAGGGGATGCCATTATGGTCTGTGAGAACACTATAAGTGTACATATAGCCATAAGCGCCACTACAAGGGCACGTCCGAGGACGCTGTATTTTCTTTGCATGAGCAGAGTTTTACGCAAAAAAAACGCCGCTGTCCAGCTTTATCCGCAAAGCCTTTGAAATGCTGCACTAATTTGTCGTTGTGGGGACAGGTGGTGGGGGCGTATTTTGATGTTATTTGAGGGTGTTAAGCTTGCTTTTAATCGCAAGTATATCTTGCCAAAAAAGCTTTTTATTTTTCGCAGACCCTGCCAAGGCAGAAGGGTGGAAGCTCGGCATAATCAAATAATCATCTGCGGTGTCGGGATCATTGGCAAATTTAAGCGTCTGCCAATTGCCGCGCAGCTTATTGATGTTGGTTTTGCATTCTAACATGGTTTTACATGCCGTATTACCAAGCAAAAGCACGATTTTTGGCTGGGCGAGCGCAATGTGTTTTTCAAGGAAGATTCGGCTGACGGCAATTTCGCTGGCTTGTGGGCTGCGATTACCGGGCAGACGCCAATTAAGTAGGCTGCTCATATAAACGCTACCTTTGTTATCACTTGCTTGGCTCTCTAGGCCGATGCCTTGCAGCGCGTAATCAAGAATTTGCCGTGCGCTACCTGCAAAAGGTTGACCACTTATATCTTCGTCATTTTGTGGGATTTCATTGATAATCATTAGCGGTGCATCAGGGTTGCCTTCGGCAAAAACGATGTTCGATGCGGTTTTTTGTATGCTAAGCCCATCAAATTTAGAAATAACGGTCTTTAACGCGGCGATGCTGTCAACATTTTCAAGCGCTTTGTGCGCAGCGGCGATTAATTCTGATTTACCAAGCGGCGCAGCGCTATCTTCATCATCAAATGATGCGTCAGCTGCGGGTATTTCTATTTGCGGCAAAGGGCGCGGTGCGGGATTGTTTATTGATAATGGGGCTTGATTACCCCATTGATACATGTCTTCAGCGCCATCGGCGCAAAAGTCGCGTACACCGCTATCGATGTGAAATTCTAAAGCGCTAATTAAGGCGGCTTGTTCTATGGCTATTGCATCGGACATGTTTAAACAAAAAATTTATAAATTCAGCATAGGGATATTGTTATTTATAGGGTAGAATAACAATCCAAGACAAGTAAAAACAAGGAAATATACATGGTTGATTCAATGCCTTCTCTTCGCTCTGATCGTGAATCGATGCCTTATGATGTTGTGATTATTGGCGCGGGGCCTTCTGGCCTGTCATGCGCAATACGTTTGATGCAAAAGGCGCAAGAAGAGGGCAAAGAGATTTCAGTCTGCGTTCTTGAAAAGGGCGCGGAAATTGGTGCGCATATTTTATCTGGCGCAGTATTTGAGCCGCGCGCTTTAAATGAACTGATTCCCGATTGGCAGGAAAAAGGCGCGCCATTAAAGGTCGCGGTCAAAAAAGACAGCTTCCATTTCTTTACCAAAACAAAATCATTCAGGCTGCCAACGCCGCCGCAAATGAAAAATCATGGCAATTATATTATTTCCCTTGGCAATTTGTGCCGCTGGCTTGGCGAGCAGGCCGAGGCGCTGGGCGTTGAAATTTTCCCCGGTTTCGCCGCCGCGGAAGTGCTTTATAATGATGATGGCGCAGTTGTTGGCGTTGCCACAGGTGATATGGGCATTGATGCTGAGGGCAATAAGACGGATATGTTTGAACCGGGCATGGAGCTACATGCAAAAACAACAATTTTCGCTGAGGGTTGCCATGGATCACTGACCAAAACACTTATCGAAAAATATGATTTGCGTAAAGATTGCGACCCGCAAACTTACGGCCTTGGCATAAAAGAAATTTGGCGCATTGCACCTGAAAAACATGATGAGGGCAGCACAATGCATAGTATTGGCTGGCCGATGGATACGAAAACTTATGGCGGCTCATGGCTCTACCATATGGAAGATAATCAAATCTCGATTGGCTTCGTCGTTGGACTTGACTATCAAAACACCTATTTATCACCCTTTGAAGAAATGCAGCGTTTTAAGCATCACCCAAAGGTCAAAGCTTTATTAGAAGGCGGCGAGCGTCTGTCTTATGGCGCAAAAACACTTGTTGAGGGCGGTTATCAGTCTTTGCCGAAACTCACTTTCCCTGGCGGCATGTTGATTGGTGATACGGCGGGGCTGCTCAATGTGCCAAAGATCAAAGGCAACCATACGGCAATGAAATCCGGCATGGTCGCAGCGGAATCTGTATTCGACCTGCTTGCAGATGGCGAAGTGGGGTACGGCGCAGAATGTGCGGATTATGAAACCGCGTTAAAGCAAAGCTGGGTCTATAAAGAACTTCATAAGGTGCGTAATATCAGGCCTGCTTTTGTCAACGGGCTGTGGTTTGGGTTTTTCCACGCAGCGTTCCAGACCTTTGGTGGTTGGCTGCTGCCTTATACTTTAAAAAACCATGCCGATCATGCGCAGCTTAAAACTGCGGATCAATGCGCAAAAATTAACTATCCTGCGCCTGATGGTAAAATTAGTTTTGACCGTCTATCTAGCGTTTATCTTTCTGGTACAAATCATGCCGAGCAGCAACCTGTGCATTTAAAGCTGAAAGATAAAAACGTACCTATTGGCGAAAATCTGCCAAAATATGATGAACCTGCGCAAAGATATTGCCCCGCAGCGGTATATGAAGTGCTTGAGGATGATAAGGGCGCGCCATATTTTCAAATTAACGCCCAAAACTGCGTCCATTGTAAAACATGTGATATTAAAGACCCTGCCCAGAATATTGACTGGGTTACGCCGCAAGGTGGCGATGGACCTAAATATCCAAATATGTAAGCGCAGATAAATATTGAATTTGCATTGAAACAAGTCTTTTATGCTATACTTAGCTAAGCAGAAGGAAAAATGAGAATTAACATGTCTATGATAACCTCACTCATCGCCGCAGGCATATTATGTGGCTCTTGCGCCGCGCCACATGGCGGTTTTTGGCAGGCCTCGATGAATGGCGGCGCAGCGGCGCCTGCTGAGCTTGGTCAGAACCCCGAATTTCGTTATAAATCTATGTCAAAGACGGGCGCATATTTGGCGAGCCGTATTGCACGCCTAGAAAATGACTGGGAAGCGGCAAGTTACTATTTCGATGGTGTCGTTGATGAAAAAATTACCAATATGGATTTCCATTATCAAGCAATGATCATGGCGATGAACGCAGGGCGTTATGAAGAATCAATTGATCATGCGGATTTTTTGGTCAAAAACCAATATGGAAACGCGCTTGGTTATGTTGTTTCCGCTATGGGCGCGATTATTGAAGGTGAATATGATCTGGCGGCAAACGTCATTAAAGACATGCCTGATGATAATTTATCAAAACTTATGCAAGCCCCTATGTCTGCGTGGGTAAGTATTCAGCAAGGCGATAAGGCTGCTTATGACGCGCTTGATATGACCAAGCCTTTTGTCGCCTACCAAGCAATCATTGCGGCAGATGCAATGAATAATAATGAGCTTGTCGCATCATTCGCCGCAAAAGCAGAAAATTTAAATGAATTGCCGCCAGCTATACAGCGCCATTTAGTCGCTGTGTTTAAACGCCGTGAAGTGTCCTATGGCGCAGAGCTCGCTGTCATGGAAGGTGGCGAAGATTTGCGCAATGTTTCAAATATCCGTGAAGGGGTTGCGTGGATTTATTATGACCTCGCTATGCCGCTTTATCTGCAATATCAAGATGAAACAGGCCGCCTTTTATTTAACATGGCTTTGGCGCTGACCCCTGAATTAACCGAGGCGCGTATTCGCGTTGCCGAATATGCGGCAATACATGGGCGTACGAAAGAGGCCATACAGGCGCTGCGTAACGTTTTACCTGAATCCAAATCTTATACGTTGGTTCAAAAAATTATTGCAGAGCTTATGGTTGAAGACGGCGAAGTACGCCCCGCTTTGGGCATATTGAATAAGCTCGCCGCGGCGCAAAAAGATATTAGCCTTTACGTGCAAATTGGCGGCATTTACGCAAAAAATGAAATGTATAGCGAATCTCTCGGGGCTTATAATAAGGCGCTTGACCTCGCTGGCGAGAGCAACGCGGCCTCTTATTGGCAAATATTCTTCGCGCGTGCGCGTATTCATGATGCGATGGGCAAATGGAACGCGGCGGAAAAAGACTTGTTGCAAGCGCTTGAATATCAACCAGAGCAGCCATTTTTATTAAATTATATTGGCTATAGCTGGGCGGATCGCGGCAAAAACCTCGATCAAGCGCTTAAAATGATTGAGCAAGCCGTTAGCTTACAGCCCAATGATGGTTCAATACGCGATTCCCTCGGTTGGGTTTATTTCCGACTTGGTGAGTATCATAAGGCCGCTATACAGCTAGAACAAGCTGCTGCCTTGCTGCCTTATGACCCTGTTGTCAATGATCATTTGGGCGATGCATATTGGGCTGTTGGCCGCCATGCAGAGGCCGAATTCCAATGGAAGCGTGCCTTGAGCAACGCGGATACTGAAGAATTAACTGTGCAGCTAGAAGAAAAACTAAGCCGTTATTAATTTTTTTCGCTTATCCTTAAACTTAAATTTATAGCATTTACTGGAAGAAAGTTTGTGATATGGCCTTGGCGCATGTCAAAACATTGTCGATATTAGCGCCTGCGAAGATAAACTTATTTTTGCATGTTACAGGCAGGCGCGATGATGGGCTGCATTTACTCGACTCGCTCGTTGCGTTCACTGATATTGGCGATGAGGTTAAAATTGAGCCCGCTGCGGAATTTTCCTTTAAGGTTAAAGGGCCTTTTGCTAGCAGCTTCGCCGCAAACGAACATTCAAGCCATCCGCATTCTGATAACATCGTGGTGAAGGCGGCGCATGCCTTAGCGCATCTTGCCGGTCATAAGCTGAATGTTGCGATCACGCTACAAAAGAATTTGCCGCTAGCTAGCGGTATTGGCGGTGGCTCATCAGATGCTGCGGCGTGCATTTGGGGGCTCATGAAATTATGGTCTGTGCCACCGCAAGCGCCATATCTAAACGATTTATTGCTGACGCTGGGCGCAGATGTGCCTGTGTGTTTTCAGTGTCAAAGCACAAGAATGCGCGGTATTGGCGAAGATATCGCGCTGCTCAGCCAGATGCCCGAATGCCCGATTGTTTTGGTTAACCCTGGGGTAGGTTGTAGCACGGCGGATATTTTCAAATCCTTTGAACTTTCGCCTGCGCCTGTAGCTGACATGCCTGAGCGTTTTGATGATATTCATATGCTCTGTGAATTTCTAAAGCTTGCGGATAATCACCTTTATGACGCTGCGCGTGAAAAGCTGCCCATATTGAGCGAAGTTATTAAAGCGCAGCAAGCGACAGAAGGTGTGCTGATTAGCCGTATGTCAGGATCTGGTGCGACATGTTTTGCGCTATATGAAACAGCGCAGGCTGCGCAGCGCGCGGCGGATGACATTGCCATTGCCCATCCTGCATGGTGGGTGAAGCGCGGCTGGCTTAATCGGCCAGAACGCTATTAAGGGAGGCGCGTATGGGCTGTATGGTTAGGGCTTACGCCTTTTACGCGGGCTTCCTATATAAATTCACTACTAATGTTGCCATTAAAATAAACGCGCCAGCTTGGTGCGCGGCTGCAGGGTGAAGGGCGGCGGCACTTAAAATTGTCGCCACGCCAAGGCCGATTTGCGCGATAAGGGCGGCGCCCACGCCAAATGCTTTTCTTTTGTAAATATAAAGACCAAGAACGCATGTCGTGATCAGTGCCAATACGCGGTGTGTGAATTGTACCCAGCCATGATTACGCAGCGGATCAAATGTGTTTTCTTGCGGCAGCCAGCTTTCAGGGCTCATCATCGGGAAATGGTTATAAATTTTACCTGCATCAAGCCCTGCGACAAACGCGCCCCAGATTAATGTGATGAATACGCAAGATAGCCCAGCAAAGGCGAAACGATCAAAGCGATAGCTTTGCACTTTATCTGTCCCGATGCGCCGCGCAGCCAAAATAAGCAAGCAGAAAATCAGCGCGGCAAGGCTAAGATGCGCGGCAAGGCGAAAATGCGATACAGAAGGGCGGTCGACAAGCCCGCTTTTGACCATGATCCAGCCCATAACGCCCTGTGCGCCACCAAGTATAAACAAGCCGAGAAGTTTAAGCCCCCAGCCATCTGGAACTTTTTTTGTCAGCCAAAAATAGCAAAGCGGTAATGCAAAGACGAGGCCGATCATTCGCCCCCAAAGGCGATGAAACCATTCCCAAAAGAAAATTTGTTTAAAGTCATGCAAATTCATCCAAAAATGCTTGTGTTCAAATTCTGGACTTTGTTTGTAAAGATCATAAACGCGTTGCCATTCTGCTTCGTTTAACGGCGGCAATGCGCCAATAAGCGGTTTCCATTCGACAATGGATAATCCTGAATCTGTCAGGCGGGTAATGGCGCCAATCACGGCCATGGCAAAAACCATGAATGCACAGCTATAGAGCCAGAGTGCTATAGCGTTAAATTTGGGTAATGGCTGGTTCATCGGCGACCTGCTTTGCGCTATGTATTTTATGGGTGATAAGGTACACACCGCTAGAGATAACCAATATTGCGCCCATAATCATCGGTGCGTCAATAGGGTCATTGAATATTAATGTGCCAAAAATTATCGCCCAGATGATTTGTGTATAATGAAACGGCGCGGCAAGGGCGGGCGGCGCTTTGGCAAAGCCAATGGCAAGGAAGACATTGCCGCTAATGCCGCAAAATGCCGCAAAGCCAACAATCAAATATTCTGTGTGGTTTAAGGCGAAAACGGTGTCAATATTACCGCCGCTAATGACCAAAAAGCCAGAGATGATAAGCACGCAAAAGATAGGGTAAAACGCAGTTGTGAAACCAGAATCGTTGCTTTTTTGTCCAATAAGCCGCGCGAGAATTTGCGATGTTGCCAGAAAAACAGAGGCGCAGATGATGCCGCATATCGCGACAATGTTATAATCAAAACTATGCCCCATCAGTGATGTCCACGGCTTTAATGCGACGCAAACACCGCAAAGCCCGACAATAATCGCAACCCAGTTGTTTTTTGACACGCGCTCTTTTAGGAAAATCATGCCAAGAACCGCTGACATAAACGGCGCAGTAAAAGCAAGCGTATAGAAAAGCGGCAAGGGTAAATAACGTATACTGTAAATAGACAGCAAGAACTGCGCGGTAATTACCAAAGCCCGTGATATTTGTAGCTTGGGCACGCTGGTTTTTAGGAGTTTAATGCCCCCGCCAATGGGAACGTAAGCCAGCATAGATGATACGGCAATGATGCTGCCGACAAATAAAATGGTAAAAAAAGGATGCCCCTGCATCAACCACTTATACCCCGTATCGCCAATCGCGAAGGAGGAGAACCCTAAAAAGGCAAAGAACACACCAAAAAGGTGGGTATGGTTTTGAGATGTTGGTATTTGTGGTGGCTGTTGCATGAATTTCCTTACTATAATCAGCGCTGCATTTTCATGCGAAGATGCATTGAGATACGTATATCACCGAAAACTTGGATTAATTCAAGGGAAATCTTGAAACGCTCTGGTTTTCGCGCGATATTCAGTTTATAAATAATAGGATATGCTTTTTACATTGTAGGGGGCATTTTTTAAGATAAATTAAAATTAAGGTAGCGATAATATAGTCATGGATGATGCTTTGGAAGACGGCTTAAGATACGATAGAATGGTTGAGAAAGCCTTGCGCAGCGTTGTGAAAACTGTTGTGGAAGAGGTTATTGAACGCGACGGCTTGCCAGGCGAACATCATTTTTACATCACCTTTAATACGGATTATCCAGGCGTGCAAATCCCTGAATATTTAGCAGAGCGCTACCCCGGTGAAATGACCATTGTTTTGCAATACCAATTTTATGACCTCAAAGTTGATGATGAAAAGCTTGAAGTGACGTTGTCGTTTAATTCTGTGCCTGAGCATTTGATTATTCCTTTGCCGTCAATCAGCATTTTTGCGGACCCATCCGTGAATTTCGCGCTGCAGTTCCAGCCATTATCAGAAGAAGACGAAAACGGTTTTGACCCTGATGATGACCCAGAGCGCGTTGACGTAACGCAAAGCGTAGAAGAAAAACCAAAAGCCGATGATGACAGCGCAGGCGAAGTCATATCACTCGACCAATTCCGTAAAAAAGACTAAATATTAGGCTGTTTGATGTTATCGCGTTTCTTGAAATTTGATCGGTTAAATATCCCCGATCAGAAGGATGCGCCGCATACGCCAAACGTGCGCAAATGGATTTGGTTTTTTGCGCGCCCCCATAAATTTGAACTGAATTGCTACCTTGTCATGCAGTTGCTACGGCAAGTGTTTTTCATGTCTTCGACTTTGTTTATTACAAAAATAGCTGAGATTTATGAAACAGGCAGAGTACATGATACGCCCTCACTGCCTTTTTATATACTCGGCGCTTATCTGCTTATCGCGATGCTCTGTTATGCGCTATGGCCACTTATTTTACGCCGGATTTCTATTAATGATAAAATCTCTCGTGAGTTTAGTATGTATGCCATTCGCCATTATATGGGGATGTCGCTATCTTGGCATGAGCTTTCAGGATCTGGCGGAAAAATGCAGCGCATTACGCAAGCACGAACGGGCTTGTTTGAGTTGTTTCAGAGCTTCTTTTGGGATGGGACGGAATTTATGGGCATTTTCGTTAGTGTCGTTATTTCGGTTTACCTGATGGATATGCCAAGTTATTTTATTTTGCTGCTTTATGGCTATATTATCAGCTATTTATGGGTGTCCTACGTGACGGGAAACTGGCTTTTGAAGCTAACCAATAAATATTTCAAAACGCTTGAAACCCTTAATTCCAAAGTCTATGAATTTGTGAACTCAATTGCAACGGTGAAGGTTTTTAACCTACAAAACCATTTAATGCATGCCGGCGCTGAGAAAGAGGTTGAGTGCCATAGTGCATTCATAGGGATGGCGCAGATACGCGGATTGCGTTGGGCATTGACGGATATTGTGGCGACTCTTTGGATCGTTGGCGTGGCGTTTCTCTGCTTGGTGGAAGTCAATAGAGGCGAAATGAGTGTTTCTGCCTTTGTCATGGTTAGCCTGTTTATGATTGGCATTTGGGGACGGCTCGGCATGTTCACACGTATGTACGGTAATTTGGTTGAACATTACATTGCGGTCAAGCGCCTTGTGCTGAACCTTGCGGTGCGCCCTTCAATTACTGACTGCGCTGATGCGCAAGATTTGCAACTACGTGAAGGTGCGATCAGCTTTGAACATGTTAATTTTGAATATAATGAATTGCGCACAGTGGTCAAAGACATGAACTTTACGATTCAGCCGCATGAAAAAGTGGGGTTGATTGGCGGGTCTGGCGCAGGGAAAACAACGCTGGTGAAGCTGTTGATGCGTTTTTATGACGTGAAATCTGGCACATTATCTATTGATGGGCAGAATATTCAAAATGTGACTCTTGAATCCCTGCGCGAAAACATTGCGATTATCCCGCAGGATATTTCGCTGTTTAACCATAGCGTCTTGGATAATATTCGCTATGGGCGCATGGATGCCAGTGATGATGAAGTTATAGAGGCTGCTAAAAAAGCTTATGCGCATGATTTTATCAAAGAACTCCCCGGGGGCTATGAAACCTTGGTCGGTGAGCGTGGGGTCAAGCTTTCAGGCGGGCAGCGCCAGCGCATTGCTATTGCGCGCGCTATTCTGAAAAATGCACCAATCCTTGTTTTAGACGAAGCAACATCTGCCCTTGATAGCGAAAGCGAGCGTTTGATCCAAGAAAGTTTGCATGAGCTGATGAAGGGGAAAACGGTTCTCGCTATCGCGCATCGCCTGTCGACCATTAATCATTTGGACCGTTTGATTGTCATGGATCAAGGCAGAATTGTTGAAGATGGCAGCCACGAGGCGTTATTAAAGAATAAAGATGGCCTTTACGCCAAATTATGGCAGATGCAATCTGGCGGCTTTGTTGGTAAATAACTTCAAGTGGATTTAGGGTGTTTTGGGGTTCTCGGCGGCGCTGTCTTTGGGGGTGTCAAGTGCATCCATTTGTTTTTGCAGGCGTGTAAAACCTTCGCCGCTTTCACCGCAATGAGACATGCCCATTGCGCAATTGCTCATCGCGGCGGCTGTAATTAGTTTATCCCAGAATGTTTTTAAACTTTTGCAGCCAGTTTTTTGATTGTTGCTCTTGCTGTGCATTGTTTTGTCCTTCGTGTAGCTTGACTGTAATTTCAGTGCCGTTTTCTAAGCCATATGTATTTCTTAAATGTTTGTCAGACATAATTTCGATAACATCTGAATAGGCGGACCCTATCCGGCGTACAGCCCATGCATTAAACTCAGTTGATTTATCAGCGGTTGTAACCGTGCAGCCCCAAATTTGCGCTGTACCGCGTTCAGGGTTATCTGCGCGTGGCGTTAGCATATTATTGCCAATGTCGCTCTGCGCAATGTTGAAGAGCGCAGAAAATTTCTTATTGTCTAATTTTTGAACGCCCCAGCCTTCGCCCATTTTATCAAGTGCCCTTGGAAAGCCGTTAGGCAAAATATTCGCGTTTAATGACCCTGCATGCATGTCAGCGGGCCATAATGGGTGCTTCGGGAACTCAAGTTCACTGTACATGCCCATACCGCTATTGACGACGCAGTTGAAAACTAGGCTATTCTTCTTTGAGTCTGACATGACACACCTTTGCATATTTATGTTTATGCAGGGGACAATATCATGGTTTAACAAACAAAAGCAAGACAATTATGTAAATGGTTATTCTTTGCTAGCGCTCTTCTTTTTTGCGGTCGCCTTTTTTGCCGCAGGCTTCTTGGTGGCTGTTTTTTTAGTTGCGGCTTTCTTGGCGGGGGCTTTCTTTGCTGCAGGTTTCTTCGCGGCAGCTTTTTTCTTTGGTGGCGCGTTTTTCTTTTTCTCAGCATCGGCGGCAATGATATCAACGGCGCGGTTAATGCCGACTGTCAAAACATCTTCGCCTTTGGGCAGCGATACAAATTTACCATTATGCTTTAAAAATGGGCCAAAGCGGCCTATGCCAGCTTCGATAAGCTCGCCAGTTTCTGGGTGCGTACCAACGTCGCGCGGCAAAGCGAGCAAATCAAGGGCGCTTGCGAGCGTTACATCATCATAGCTTGTGCCTTTGGGTAGGCCTTGGCGTTTTGGTTTTTCTTTTTTCTTACCTTTTTTAGGCTCTTCAGTTTCTTCAGGCAGGTCAATCTGCACATAAGGGCCGTAAGGGCCGCGGCGCAATGTAATGGTGCGCCCCGTGTCAGGATGTGTGCCGAGGACTTTTGGGCCTTCATTTGCCTGTTTGGCAGCGTTCGGGTCGTCTTCATTTTCGACCTCAGCCAGTTGGCGTGTAAATTTACACTCAGGATAATTTGAACAGCCAATAAATGCGCCAAATTTACCAAGCTTCAAAGAAAGGCGGCCATCATCACAGCTTTTACATTTGCGTGGCTCTGGGTTTTCTTTTGATGGTTCAAAGAAATGCGCGCCAAGTGTTTCGTCTAAATGGTCAAGAACTTCTGTAATGGTGAGGTTTTTCGTTGCATCAACGGCTGCTTTAAAGTCACGCCAGAATAAATCAAGTGCGGCTGTCCACTGGGCTGTACCTGATGAAATGGCATCAAGCTGATCTTCCAAATTCGCGGTAAATTCATAATCAACATAGCGCGTGAAATATTCTTCTAAAAATGCCGTTACCAAACGTCCGCGGTCTTCAGGGAAGAAGCGGCGCTTATCAAGGCGCACATAGCTACGATCACGTAGGACCTGCAAAATCGACGCATATGTTGATGGACGCCCAATACCACGCTCTTCCATCGTTTTAACGAGGCTTGCTTCTGTGTAGCGCGGCGGTGGCTGCGTGAAGTGCTGGTCCGGTGTCACACCATTGGTTTTCAGCGCGTCACTTTCTTTCAGCTCAGGGAGGAGGTGTTCTTTGTTTTCGTCTTCTTTGCCTTCTTCCACTTCCTCGCGATAGAGCTTCATAAAGCCGTCAAAAGCAATCGTCGAGCCAACAGCGCGAAGGATAACGTCATCCGTGCCGTCTGAGATATCGGCGGTAACGCGGTCAAGAATGGCTTGTTCCATTTGCGATGCCATTGTGCGCTTCCAAATAAGCTCATAAAGTTTGGTTTGTTCGTCATCAAGATATTGCGACATCTGTTGTGGCGTACGGCTCAAATCTGTTGGGCGGATCGCTTCGTGCGCTTCTTGCGCGTTCTTGGCTTTGGATTTAAACAAGCGCGGTTCGCTAGGTAGGTATTTATCGCCAAAATCAGAGGTGATTTGCTCGCGGCACTGTCTAACGGCATCTTCTGACAGTGTCGTGCCGTCAGTACGCATATAGGTAATCAGACCAACGGCTTCGCCGCCAATATTTGTACCTTCATAAAGCTTTTGCGCTGTGCGCATGGTTTGCTGTGCGCTCATGCGCAGCTTGCTTGCGGCTTCTTGCTGCAAAGTAGAAGTAATAAACGGCGCAAGTGGGTTGCGGCGGACTTGCTTCTTTTCAACTTTTTGAATGGCGAGCGTTTTATTTTCAATGCGTGCTACGGCGGCTTTGGCTTGTTCTTCGTTGCCAATATCCATTTTACCAAGCTTGTTGCCTGATAAATGGGTTAGCCTTGCAGAGAATGGTGCGCCAGCTGATGTGAGAAGAGTCGCCGCAATGCTCCAATATTCTTGTTCACGGAAATCTTCAATTTCAAATTCACGCTGGCAAATCAGGCGCAGCGCAACAGATTGCACACGCCCCGCAGATTTTGAACCAGGCAGCTTGCGCCATAAAACAGGCGAAATGTTAAAACCGACTAAATAATCAAGCGCGCGGCGGGCAAGGTAAGCCTCAATTAATGGCGCATCCAATTCACGCGGCGTTTCAAAGGCTTTGTTGACGGCGGCTTTGGTAATCTCGTTAAAGCTTACGCGGAAGACTTGTTTGTCTTTGAGCAATTTTTTATCTTGAAAATATTCTTGTAAATGCCATGAGATGGCTTCACCTTCGCGGTCGGGGTCAGTCGCGAGGTAGACAGCTTCGGCTTCTTTAAGCGCAGCGGTTAATTCTTTGAGTGTCTTGGTCGCGCGTCCGCTGATTTCCCATTTCATCGCAAAATCATTTTCAGGGTCAACGGAGCCGTCTTTGGCTGTTAAATCACGGACATGACCATAAGATGCCAAAACGCGAAAATCAGGCCCAAGATATTTTTCAATCGTTTTAGATTTTGCGGGGGATTCCACGATTACGAGATTTTTAGCCATTTATTCTTTACTCCGATAAGCTGATACGGTTGCCACTCTGGCGGAGGATATTGCCCCCTAATTCCATTTCAAGTAACACCGTTTGGACGTCTGATATATTGAATTGACACGTTCTGAGCAATTCGTCAATAGTTACTGGCATATGTGACAAGCTCTCAATGATATGCTGATAGATGGTTTCGCGCTCTGTTTCACTGGGCGCGGCGTGTTTTTTTTCTATGGGTATAAGTTTTTGTTCTTCGCTAACCCCACCATGCGACGCGGCGGTAAAGCTGTTCAGCGTTTCTAAAATATCTTCTGTGCGCTCGGTTAAAATCGCGCCGTCACGCAGGAGGCTGTTTGGGCCTTGCCCGCGTGGGTCGCTTGGGAATCCCGGTACGGCGAATACATCACGCCCTTGTTCTGCGGCATAGCGCGCCGTGATAAGCGAGCCTGATTTGCGCGTGGCCTCGACAACCAAAGTGCCAAGGGAAGCTCCTGAAATAATGCGGTTACGCCGTGGAAAGTGGCGGGCAAGTGGCTCAGTACTCCACGGACTTTCGGCGATTAATGCGCCGTTTTCGATGATCTGCTGATATAACTTTGTGTTTTCGCGCGGATAAATCACATCTGCGCCGCCAGCGACAACGGCGATTGTGCCGTGCTCTAGGCTGGCCTCATGGGCGGCAGTATCAATGCCGCGGGCAAGGCCTGATATAATGGTCAGGCCTTTCTCGCCGAGTTCGGCGGCGATCTTGCGCGTAAATTTTTGTCCGTTAATAGAAGCATTGCGCGCCCCGACAATGGCGAGCATTTTTTGCGCCAGTAACTCTTTGCGTCCTAAAACGCTGATAATTGGCGGTGCATCATTTATTTGTGCGAGCCCCAAAGGGTAGGCCGTATCAAGGGGGGTCAGCATACAGCCGCCTGCGCGTTCAAGTTTCGCAATTTCATCAGCGGCGCGCGCCGCGTTATATGCGACAAAAGGCTTTTTGCGCCCGCCGCGCC
>DELD01000060.1:18918-19372 GCA_002354205.1 Micavibrio sp. UBA2705
GCCCCCGCCGCGCTTTGCAAGTTCGGGCAGAGCCTCTAATGCTTTCAGGGCGCTGCCATAACGGCTGACTAATTGATAAAATGTCACAGGGCCGACATTGTCGGAGCGGATCAAGCGTAGCCACGCCACGCGTTCTTGCGGGCTTGGTGGCTGTGCGGGGCGTTCATCACTTTGCGTGAATAAATCCAAAATCCTGTCCTGTTATTATGCGTTTTAATATTTTAGGAAAATCGCGTTAATAATGAGAAAAGATTGCAAAAGTGCAAGTGTTATTTTTACGTTTGCAACTTTTAGGTGCGTTTTAGCTGTCTTTTTTCTTGCCAATCTTAGGCTCTTCGCCTTTAACGATGCGGGCAATGTTTTGGTGATGCTTCACCCATACCAGGAAAGTAATCAGCGCTGTGGGGGTGCTTATATATAATAAGTCACTATAGAGAAGCTGCGCGATAAGTGG
>DELD01000060.1:19680-19993 GCA_002354205.1 Micavibrio sp. UBA2705
GCGCCAAGCAGGGCGATTAGCGCGGAAAGCGATGATATGCGGCTAATGAGCGCTGTGATCAGCCAAAGAACGCAGCAACCAAGCCCCACAAGTGGCATAGCGGCGAGAAGCCCGCCAAGTGTAGTGGCAACGCCTTTGCCGCCTTTGAATTTAAGCCATATAGGAAAGCAATGTCCAATAATTGCGCCAAAAGCTGCGGCAATATAAAGTGAAGTGGCGTTGAAAGCATCGGCGGTGAGTATGTTTTTATGGATCAGCAAGGCGCTTAAGCCCACAGCAATTGCACCTTTGCCGCTATCTAATAATAAAGTCG
>DELD01000060.1:20278-21263 GCA_002354205.1 Micavibrio sp. UBA2705
TGCCGCTATCTAATAATAAAGTCGCAAAAGCGAGGGGCTTATTGCCAGTACGCAGCACGTTCGTTGCGCCAATATTTCCTGAGCCAATTTTACGAATGTCGCCATAGCCGCCTAAATAAGCAAGCACAAGACCAAAGGGAATGGAGCCTAGGGCGTAACCCAGTATAATAAGTATCAATAAGTCCATGGTTTATCCTTTGTTTTGTTCGAGAAGCCAGTCCAGCACCGCCATGCGCGTAGGCACGCCATTGGCGACTTGGCGGCGGATCATGCTGCGTACAGGATCATCCGCGACCGCATCATCAATTTCAACGCCGCGATTCATTGGCCCTGGATGCATGATGATCGCATCAGGTTTGGCGTGTTTTAGGCGCGCATGGGTAAGGCCAAATTCTTTGAAATAGGATTGGTCGGATGTTATCAGCCCTTGGCTCATGCGCTCTTTCTGTAGGCGCAGCATCATTACAACATCGCAGCCTTTAATGCCTTCATTTAATGAGGTGAAGGCGGTGGCGTTCTTGTAACCAACGTCTTGCGGCATTAAATATTCTGGCGCAACCATATGCAATTCTGCCCCCAGTTTATCAAGCAATGTTGCGTTTGAACGCGCAACACGGCTATGTGCAATATCGCCGCAAATTGCGATCTTTAATTTTGAAACATCGCCCTTGGCCTGCTGAATGGTGAGCAAATCAAGCAGAGCTTGTGTCGGGTGGGCGCGGTAGCTGTCTCCGCCATTGATCACGGGGCAGCCCATAAAGCGGGCGACGCTGCGCGGCGCGTTATATTCACTGTGGCGCATAATTAAAATGTCGGGCGCGAGTGCCGCTAAGGTTTCGATGGTATCTTCAAAGCTTTCGCCTTTACTGAGTGAGCTGCTTGCGCTGTCCCAGTGGATCATGTTGATGCCAAGGCGCAAGGCTGCCATCTCAAATGAAATGCGGGTGCGGGTTGAATTTTCAATGAAAAAAGAAAGGCCGACTTT
>DELD01000060.1:21532-22628 GCA_002354205.1 Micavibrio sp. UBA2705
AATGAAAAAAGAAAGGCCGACTTTTCCGCGATGCAGATGGGAAACATCATTTTTTTGTGCGAGATCGGCGCTAAACTTTTCAGCGCGGCTGATAATGTCGTGAATATTATCGGCGCTTAAATCATCAATATCGCGCAGATGCTGTATGTTTTTATCCATGGCTTCGCCCCTTCATATTGCGCCGTATTTATGCCCGATAAAAAAACTATTGTCTAGGCGCGATATCATAACTGGATTTTTGTCCGCCAGTGTGGAATAATTCATATAACTATTCCTTCGACGAAGTATCCATATGCATTTTCTAATTTTTACATTCCAGACCGTAATGGCCGTGCTGCTTTTTCCGTTTAAAGCAGCGCTTTGGCTTGTTCAAAAGTTGCGCGGTGATGATGGTGCCTATCTGGATCTGGACGATGAAGAGGATGAGAGTTATGATTTCGATGATGCGCAATCTGCCGCGCCGTTAAGCCCTGACACATTAAATTATGATGTCCAGGGCTATGAAGATCATGAGGTGAGTAATAAAAGGGGGCTGCGCCCCGCACAAAACCTGTCCTTGGAAGGGGATGATAAGATACGTGATATGGGAGAGGGCAATTTGCTGCTCGACCACCATGCTTTGTTTGTACGCCATGAAGGCCGGCAAATATTAGTCGTGGACTATGCTTTACCTGATGTGCCGTCATGGCTTGAGTATCAAAAAGAGATTGGTCACTTTACGATTGTGATGATGAGCGGCGCGATTGCGCATATTGATTTGAAAGTCGATGACAAATATATCGCTGACCTTGCCGAAGAAAGCCGTATCTTGCTTGTTACCAGCGGCGAGGGAGAAAAAATCGTGCATCATTTAATGTTTCTGGTGAAATAAATTAACCTTTTCGCATTAACATGCGATACTTCATGTTGACTACAGGCTTGTTTGTATTCAGTGTTCCTAAAAACCTCAACTTAAATAATGTTAAATGGCACAAAACTTTATTACATATATAAAGAAAATCTTTACCTTTTGCCTGTATTTTGGAAAGCGTAAGAAGGTCGATAAGGCGCAAGCCGCGAAAGCATCACCTGATTTGCGATTAAAAGGTACGGATGG
>DELD01000060.1:22947-23290 GCA_002354205.1 Micavibrio sp. UBA2705
GTAAGCGAAGGGGCATCTTTTGTCCGACATAATGGGCGCACCATATTGGTTGTAATGAAAGATTTAGGGGATGTGCCATCTTGGATAGAATATGATACGGCTCTTGGCCAATTTTCTATTGTACAAAATGGCGGCTCTGTGGCATACTTGAGACTATTCTTACAAAACGAAGACCAAATTGCGGTTAAAGATGATAGCCGTATATTACTGGTAACAAAGGTTCAAGAACAGCAGGTTATGCATCATTTGCAGTTTGTCGTTCGTTAATTTTATCTTTGTAGATTTGGCTTCGGGGGCAATGATAAAAGGATAAGATAAATGACGAATCAAGACCAAACCAGCC
>DELD01000060.1:23580-24943 GCA_002354205.1 Micavibrio sp. UBA2705
TGACGAATCAAGACCAAACCAGCCAAACACATGTCGAAGTTTTCGCAACAGAAGGCATGACGCAAGGCCAAGCGGCGCCACATATTGAAGTGATAAACGCGCTTCTTAAAATGGGTGATGACCAGCTGCCGAAGCCAGGAGAATCAATTTCTGTTTCGCCCGATGTGGAAGGCAATGCTGCGATTACAGGCTTTATTGTTAAGTCCGGCGCTGAAAGCTACGCTTTTGGAAGTGATTGCCGCCCTGTTGATACAGCGCGTGCAAAACTGGATAACAACCTGAAGTTTGACGGGTAAAGATTTAAATTAATTCAATAGGTCAATTGCCTTTGGATAGGGGATAAGCTATTATTTAAGCTGGCGCCTTGTTCAAAGGCTTTTTTGCGTGCTGATCTTTGTATGCATATTGGGTTATGATTTTTACTAAACTGGATCTTAATGGTGTTTCACTGTTCAATTCGAAAATTTTTTCAATTGGGACTTGTCTGTAGTGCTTTGATGGGCGTAAGCGCTTGTGAAAGTTTTGATGCCGCATTGATTGATATGGGCGTTATGCAGGACAAAAAACGCTATGGCGGTTCAGAAGACATGCTTATCCAACCAGATCAAGCCAAAGCTGCAAAACCAAAAGCTGAACCTGTTGTCTATATGCCGTTAGGGTTGGGCGTTTTAATGCCTGACGTCATCACGACACAGAATTTACCGCGCGAAGATATTGGCCCTTATGAGCTGCGCGGCGAATCTCTGGCGGGGGCGCTACAATTTATTTTATCCGAATTTGATATTCCGCTTGCCGTTGAAACTGATCTGGCGATGAACCGTAAGGTGACAATTGCGAATTTAAATGGCCGGCTTGATTTGATGGTAGAGCAGCTTTGCGTGATGTCTGATTTATATTGCGTTTATAAAAATGGCGTTCTCAGTATTCAGCCGCGCCATGATTATGCCGTGACCATTCCGCCATCAGGTGCAACGGTCGATATTATTGATGACGTTGCAAAGGCGATCAAAGATGTCACCCAATCTGATGTCGTGGTTGACCGCGCGACGCGCACATTGGTTTATAACTCATCACGTAAGCAGGCATCGACTTTAGCGCGTTATTTCGAAAAATTGCGTGCGAATATGGCGCTAATTAATTATGAGGTTGGTGTGTGGAGCGTGCAGCTTGATCCTGCCCATCAGCAAGGCGTCTATTGGGAAGCCTTGGTTGACGGCTCTGAAGGTCGTGCGTCAGAAATCGCAGGCTTATATGCGGGTGAATATGGTGCGCCTGTGTCGCTTGGTCTCCCCGGTGATGTGGGGGACGCTTATGGTATGTACGATATCGCTAAGTTTTTATCACAGTTCGGCTCTGTGAAGGC
>DELD01000060.1:25221-25476 GCA_002354205.1 Micavibrio sp. UBA2705
ATCACAGTTCGGCTCTGTGAAGGCGCTTTCTAAGCCATCTATTTCTGTTATGTCAGGTGCGAACGGTCTATGGCATGTGAAGGGCAGCGATGGCGCAGAGGGCGAAAAGGCTGATCAGCTTACCATCGGCCTGTCCTCACTATGGGATGGCGCGTCGGTGTTTTCTGACCTGAATTTAGAGATTGATGGCGATGCAGAGCGCCAAATTAAAACGCAAATGCGCATCCGCCCGGGGGACTCTTTGATTTTGGCGGG
>DELD01000060.1:25795-26363 GCA_002354205.1 Micavibrio sp. UBA2705
ATGATGCGCCAACGCAGCGATGATGCGCGCGGTGAAAAAGAAGTCACGGATGAGCTCGTAGTCATGCTGCGCCCTAAAGTCGTGGTTTACCGCGCACGTAAAGACTATTACGGCGTTAATGGTATTCCGCGCGCGGATAATGCGCGTACCGAACAAACAGATATTTGGCAATCCATTGGTGATGAGCCGATGATTATTGTGCCGAAAGCAGCCCCTTGGCCGCCATTGCCCATGAAATAAGTGACGTATAGGATTTGAATGTAATGCATGATGTAAGAGAAAATAGAATAAAGAAGAAGGGCATGATCGCGGCGGCGATGATTACGCTCTCGGCTTTGTCTGTTTTCGCGCTTTCATCGTCGCGGCTTTACGCGAGTGGTTTTAACGACCCATGGGCAGCGACAAGCGGTGAGGACCGCTCTGGCATTGTAATTGAAGGCGATAATCAAGATATTCTTAAAGAGGCGCTCAACACACCTGGGCAGTTTGTGATGCCGATTGAAATTGCACCATCTATGATTGGGCCGTGGAAAGCGGAAATGCTGATCTCCCGCGATGGCACGGCGGG
>DELD01000060.1:26662-27145 GCA_002354205.1 Micavibrio sp. UBA2705
TCATTGAAAGCAAATATTCCACTATCGGCTAAGTTTGTGCCGCGCCGTGCAGACTATAAAATTGGCGCATTACGCACGGAAAATAAAGAGGTTGAGTTTATCGGTGATGAAGACCAAGTGCAGCCTGACCTTTATGAAGAGCAGCTTCTCTTGAGAAACGCTTCGCTGCTGCCTTTAATGGTGCGTAATTTTCATTTAGAAAATGAAACCAAGGCTGGCATATCGTATCGCCATGATTGTTCGCGCGTTGAGCCGAGCGAATCTTGCCGCCTGACCATTATGTGGCGACCGCAAGCGCCGGGTGATTTGGAAACATTCTTGAATATTTCGCATACGGGCGAAATTGGCATATTGCCATTACACATTCGTACAAAAACCACGCCGCTTATGGTTAACCCTGAATACGCAAAAGACGATTTGTTGTTCTTGGTTGATAGCATTGATTTTGGCGGGCGCGTTGATGGCGTAACGCGTTTTATTACC
>DELD01000060.1:27443-28786 GCA_002354205.1 Micavibrio sp. UBA2705
GATGGCGTAACGCGTTTTATTACCTATTTGCTGAATACGAGCGACAAAGATGTAAAACTCGACGCGGTACATTTTGAAAAACGCACAACGGGTCTGTCTATGCTCAACAGCATATGTAAGGCGGGTGTTATCTTGCCGCCAGGGGAATCGTGCATGATTGAGGTGGAGTGGATTCCTTCTGCGCTAGGGCAAATTGATAACCGCGTTGTTGTGACTTCATTAGATAATATTCGCTATATCCCTGTTGCGGGTAATGCGCTTGTATCCGTTGTGGACACGGACGGCCACGATTCAACATTGCAGACTTTGCAGGTGCGTCCAACGCGCGATACGTTAAAAGACTTCTTCATTTCGTCCTTTTCGCGTGACCGCGCAATGTTGTCATCGCCAGATGGTTATACATTGGTACGCAATGGTCAAGGCGCGCGCTTGGCGGGGTTCCGTTGGGATGTACAAATACGCAGTGACGCTGTGAAAATGATTTATGATGATATTGAAATTAGCTTGCCGTTTGAGCGCTCTTTAAAAACACAAGGGCGCGCAAAGGCTTTGGATTATAACGAAGAATAAAATATGGTTTGGTTCTTTAAAGGTAAAGCGCGCTCTAGCGCAAAAAAGAAAAGTCGCATTGAGCCAAGCTTAAACGCTGAAACTCAGGCTGGCGAAGGCGCCGCTGCGGGCAGTTCTTTTTCTGCTTTTGATGATGCTATTCTTGCACGCGCCGCGCAGGATGCAATGGCGGAAGTTAGTGACGGCCTTGCCCCAGAAAAAAAACAAGAAACGTTTTTCGCTGAGAAAATCGCAGGTGAAGCGCCTGTTATCGCGGCGCTGACATCATATGTACCGCCAAACTTGGTTGGCGGGGTGCTGCCGCATATTGGCGGCATGGAAGATGAAGTTGTGATACAGGCCGCGACACAAGGCTGCGGCACCGGTAATGTCTTTTATAAATATAGTGTCCATGAAGGGCGGCTTTGGTATATTGCATGCCCTGCGGCTGATTTGGCGTCTTTCCCCGATACTTGGTGTCCTATGGTGCTTGCGCTACCCGGGCAGGCGGCGCACTGGGATATATACCACGCTTATGTTTTTGAAAAAGAGAATAAATCGACACTGCTTTATTTTGAAGAGGGCGGCACAGATATTATTATTCAGCATGGCGAGCCGCGTTTTATTAATTCGCGTGCGCAGGTGATTGACCCGAATTATCGTACGCTGCATACATATTCAGGCGAAACGCCGCGCTGGCACCATGCGAATTTGCGTGAAGAAACGCTGCGACGCGGCACATTGCGCATATTATTCGGCTTCGGTGTTTTGTTAAACTTGCTGCTTGTTATTTA
>DELD01000076.1:0-1514 GCA_002354205.1 Micavibrio sp. UBA2705
CTGGGGGTTGCAATGACGAATACCAACAACATGTTGGGCGGCCTTGAATTTTCAATGGCAGCGGCTGATGCAGGGGTGCAGCCGATATTGGGTATGCAGCTCGGTCTTAAGGACATTGACGGTGAGCGCTGTGAAATTGTCGTGCTTGTTCAGAATGAGCGCGGCTATCGTAATTTATGCTGGATTATATCCGAAGCGTTTATGAAATCAGATGATGCTGAAAAGCCTGCTGCGCAGTGGAGTTATTTAGATAATGGACGCGCAGAAGGCCTTATTTGTTTAACGGGCGGCTATCGCGGGCCAATAGGTAAGCACCTTTTAAACGGTAATAAGGTTAGGGCAGAAGAAACAGCTGAGCGTTTAAAACGCTTATTTGATGACCGCGTCTATGTTGAAATTCAGCGCCACAATTTGGACGTTGAAAACAAAATCGAAGCAGATTTGATTGATCTCGCTTATAAATTTGATTTACCATTGGTTGCGACGAATGACTGTTACTTCGCAACGCGCGACATGCATGAAGCGCATGATGCCTTGCTCTGTATTGCGGATGGACGTTATGTGACCGAGAGTGACCGCCGCACCGAAACAGTGCATCACTATATGAAATCTCAAGATGAGATGAAAGAACTCTTCGCCGACTTACCGGAAGCGATTATTAATACGGGGCTGATTGCGCAGCGCTGTAGTTATTTATTGATGCCGATTGATCCGATTTTGCCGCCATTTGACACGGGGGCAGGGCGTGATGAGACCGCTGAACTGCGCGTTCAATCAGAAGAAGGTCTGCGCTGGCGGCTTGAAAACTATGTCTATACAGATGAAGTGCAGAGCGTGGAAGAGCGCGCTGAGATTGAAAAGAAATATTTTGCGCGCCTTAAGTTTGAGATGGATATTATCGAAGAAATGGGCTTTCCAGGCTATTTCTTGATTGTTTCGGATTTCATTAAATGGGCAAAACAAGAAGATATTCCAGTGGGGCCAGGTCGTGGTTCTGGCGGGGGATCTGTTGTTGCGTGGGCATTGAAAATTACCGATTTGGACCCCTTGGAACTTAATTTGCTTTTTGAACGTTTCTTGAACCCAGAACGTGTGTCGATGCCTGATTTCGATATCGATTTCTGTCAAGATCGCCGCGAAGAAGTTATCCGTTACGTGCAGGATAAATACGGCGTTGATAAAGTTGCGCAAATTATTACCTTTGGTAAATTGCAGGCGCGCGCCGTCGTGCGTGACGTTGGGCGCGTGCTTCAAATGCCTTATGGTCAGGTTGACCGTATTTCAAAAATGATCCCTTCAAACCCTGCAAACCCTGTGACGCTGCAAGAAGCGCTTGATGCTGACCCTGATTTCCGTCTTGAGATTAAGAAAGATGAGATGTCAACGCGGTTGATTGATTTGGCATTGCAGCTCGAAGGGCTTTATCGTCATGCATCGACGCATGCCGCTGGCGTCGTGATTGGTGACCGTCCATTAAACGAGCTTGTACCGCTATATCGTGATCCGCGATCCGA
>DELD01000076.1:1806-6018 GCA_002354205.1 Micavibrio sp. UBA2705
CGTGATCCGCGATCCGATATGCCTGTGACACAGTTTAATATGAAATATGTTGAGCAAGCTGGGCTTGTGAAGTTTGATTTCTTGGGGCTGAAAACCATGACGGTTATTCACCGCGCGGTTAAGATGATTAAAGAGAATAAGGGCATTGACATTGATGTTCTTGAATTGCCTTTTGATGATGCCAAAACCTTTGAAATGCTTAAGGCTGGTAATAATGTAGGGGTGTTCCAAGTGGAAAGCGCAGGGATGCGTGACTTGGGTAAGCAGATTGGCATTAGTAACTTAGAAGAACTCCTCGCTGTTATTGCCTTGTATCGCCCTGGGCCAATGGAAAATATTCCAGTTTATCTTGAGAATGTTAAAAACCCCAAAGACATTGATTTTATGCACCCGAAGCTAAAACCAATTACCGAAGATACTTACGGGGTGATGATTTATCAGGAACAAGTTATGCAGGCCGCGCAGGTGCTCGCAGGCTATACGCTTGGTGGCGCGGATTTATTGCGCCGTGCGATGGGTAAGAAGATTCAAGCGGAAATGGATACGCAGCGCGCGATGTTCGTGAAGGGCGCTTTTGAACATAATGATATCCCCGAAGAACAAGCAAATCATATTTTTGACCAAATCGCGGCCTTTGCGGGGTATGGTTTTAATAAGGCGCACACGGCGGGTTATGGTTTGGTTTCTTATTGGACGGGCTGGTTAAAAGCAAATCATCCGCTTGAATTTATGGCAGCCTCAATGACGCTTGATGCGGGTAACACGGATAAATTGTCGATATTTAAGCAAGAATTAGGCCGCATGGGCGCGCCGCTAAAGCTGCCAAATATTAATAAGTCTGATGTGTTCTTTAAGGTCGATGGTGAAGGGGTGCGTTACGCCCTTGCAGGGCTTAAAGGCGTGGGCGAGGCGGCAATGCATGTGCTTGTGAATGAGCGCATTGAAAATGGCCCTTTTAAAGACATTGAAGATTACGCATCGCGGGTTAATTTTAAATCGATGAATAAGCGCCAGATGGAAATGCTGACATCGGCAGGGGCGTTTGATGTGTTTAATGAAAATCGCGCTCAGGTTTTCGCTGGCATAGAAACAATTTTAGGCCATGCCAGCCAGTTGGAAATAGATAGGGAATCTGGGCAGAACAACTTGTTTGGCGATATTGGTGGTTCTGACCATGCGCTTGGAATGCCAAACCTCCCTGACGTTACGGATTGGGATCCGTTAGAGAAAATGGCGCAAGAATTTAAGGCGGTTGGTTTTTACCTTTCTGCGCATCCGCTTGATACACGCCAAGTACAGCTTAAACGCCTGCGGATACGTGATATGGCAGAAGTTGAAGAGGAGCTACAAAATAAAAACGCGTCACGCTTTAGAATGGCAGGGGTTATCCTGAAAAAGCAGGAGAAAGTTAGCGCGAAAAGCGGTAATAAATTTGCCTTCTTACAGGTTTCAGACCCTGTTGGCGTTTGGGAAGGCATGGTGTTTTCAGACACGCTTTCGCGCTGCCGCAACAGCATGAACACGGGGGATCATGTTCTGTTATCAGTTGATGTTGATGTCAAAGAAGGTGAGCTGCGTTTCTTGGTACAAGACGCGCACCCACTCGATGAAGCATTGGCAGATTCGGTGCAGCAAATACGTATCACGATTGACGGACGGACGGACATTCAAAAGCTTTATAAGGGATTAGAAGGTTTGGATGTAAACGGCCTTGCGCCGTTACATATATACGCGCCGCTACCAGATGGCGGACAAGTCCGTTTAGCCTTGCCCGGCTTGTGGCAGCTTCCCCCCATGAAGCGCCGCGCTTTGTATAAAATCAAAGGCGTACGTCAGGTAGAGGAGCTCTAGATAAAATTACTGATTGCGCACACGGTTTGAAAAGTCATGTGACTGGGTTTCAAGTTCTTTGAAGCGTTCTTCAAGTTCGCCGACTGTTTTAAGTAGGTGTACAGTTTTTGTGTCGTTTTCCGCGGCTTTATTGGTGACCCCTTGGATGATTTCACTTACCTGTCTTACGCTGGTGGCTGTTTCTGCGATGCGCGCAGAGACTTCTGAGCTTGTTGCAGATTGCTCTTCCGTTGCAGCAGATATAGAGGTTGCAAATTCATCAATTTGACCGATAACACTGTTAACGGAGTCTATGGACTGCGCGGATTGCCCGACATTGTTGAGGATGCCGGCGAGTTTTTCTGCGATCTCTGATGTCGCTTTCGCTGTTTCATTCGCAAGGCTTTTCACTTCGCCTGCAACAACGGCGAACCCTTTGCCGGCATCGCCCGCGCGCGCGGCTTCGATGGTTGCGTTGAGGGCGAGGAGGTTGGTCTGCTCTGCGATCTCGCTAATCAGGTTGACAACATTTTGAATGTCTTCTGCGTTGTTTTTTAATGTGTTTATTGTGCCGACAGCTTCGTTTGATTTCATCACCGCTTCATTGGCGATTTGTTTTGTATTGCTAACCTGTATGGCTATTTCTTGCACGGAGCTGCTCATTTCCTCTGCCGCGGCGGCAATGGTTTGTGTGTTTGATGAGGAAGCTTCGGAAGCATCATTAATTTGTAAACTGCTTTCTGAAATGTCGGTAGCACTTTTTTGGAGCGCATCTGTGTTTTCATAGATGATTTTTACAGCGTCGCGTACGTTATTGAGTAAGGTACCGACAGAGTTGTCAAATTCATCTGCAAGAGCGCGCATCGAGGCGCTTTTTTCTTCTTCTGCTTGCTGTTTTAATGTGTCTTGCTGGCTCTGCATCTCAAGGTTTTCACGGCTTTTTTCTTGGAAAACAAGCAGGGTTTTTGCCATTGCGCCAATTTCATGGTTTTTATCGGTGTATGGAATGGATATATCCAAATTACCTTCTGCCAGTTCGCCCATGGTGTCTTTGATTGTATTCATAGGTGATATGATGTTTTTGCGTAGTAATAAGAACATTAATGCGATAAGAGCGAGCGTAATGATTAATGCACCGGCAATGATTGTGTTGCGCCCTTGGCTAATCAACGACTTTTCATGCTCAAGCGACCATGCAAGGGCAAGGTGACCATATTGACGGTCTTTACTTGTGTCTTCCATTTTAAAGAAAAGAATATAGTGGTTGTTTTTGTACTCTTTAATGGTCGTCGCTGTTTTGTCTATGTTGGCGTATTCAGCTTTTAAGTCATATGGCTTGTAGTGTTCTGATGTGAATTCAGTAAGGACATTACCGTCAATGTCGAATGCGACGATATTCGCGAGGTTTTTATTGTCCTCGGCGATAGTGTTGCTGAAAGCTTCTAAAATTTTATCGCCTTTTTTAAAACGGAAAGAAGGGTAGGTTATTGCGCTTAGTAAGCTACTTATATCATCATGGTAATCTGTATAAATACCGTTAATGGTACGGCTGTTATGTTGAGAGGTCATAAATGTTAGAATGCCAAGAGAGAGTATCACCACGACAGCGAGAAGACTGATCACTTTAAATGAAATGGATTTGAACAAATCGGCCATAGTAATACTCTCTTTTGTGTATTTATGAATTTAAATAGAAATGAAGCTTGGTGGTTTATTCGATGCTTTCTGCATCTACACCAAATGTCACCGCGCCAATGGGCGCTCCGCCATCACTAATCGTTGTGCTGATTTGCACTTGGTAGGTCTGTGATGATTCGTCAAACTCGACATCGCTGATATGTATGGCATCAGCGCCAACGCTAAATGTGTCCTGCCATTTGGCTTCGTCACCTTGCCAGTAATCAGACGTCAGTGCGCTTTGCCCAACATTCATGCCTTTATTATCCATGACAAAAATTTCAGTGAACTTACCTTCGCTGGCTTCTTGTTTTTCCTTCAGGAAGTTAGAAAGGTCGTTTTCGGTGGTTGCGGCGATGAGGTCTTGGTCATCTGCGCGCCATTTTTTATCTAATGCTATAACATCATCTTCGCTTAAGCCTTCATGCGCGGTGTTTTGCGCTTTGATGGCATCTACGACTTTTGCATCATTTAGCCATGCAGAAACATTGGCTTCTAAGAATGCTTTGGCTGCGTCTGCGCTAATTGCTTCGGCGGCTTGTGATGATGGTGAAAAAAGAAGTGTAAGGATTGCTGCAGAGGCCAGCAAGTTTTTAGATTTTAACATGAAATTCTCCAAATAAAAATTTTCGATTTAAAAAGGATAAGCTAATATAAATGTATAAATGGTTAAGTTATAAAGTGTTAAATTATATTCTTTTAAGC
>DELD01000018.1:0-854 GCA_002354205.1 Micavibrio sp. UBA2705
AATCAAGCGGCGCACCATGAATTTTCATCGCGCTGGCGGCGATTGACGCGGAATCTAGCCCGCCGCTAAGGTGTAGGCAGAGCGGTACATCGGCGCGTAGGCGCAGGCGTATGCTTTGTTCAAATTCTTCGCAGAAAGCGGCGATATACTCTTCATCAGAACGCTGTGGCGTCACGGGCTCGGTTGGGAAATCTATATCCCAGTATTTTGTGAAGTTAAGGGTTTTGCCATCATAAACCATCATATGCCCAGGCTTTAACTGTGATACGCCTTTAAATAGACTGCGGTCAGTTGGCGTATACTGTAAATTACAGCTATGGATAAAGGCATACTCATCCCAGGACGCCTTGACGCCCATAGCGAAAATAGCTTTGGCTTCTGATGCGATATAGAGCCCGTTTTGATTATGGGTGAAACATAAAGGTTTAATGCCAAAGCGATCGCGCAACGCGATCAGGCGGTTTTGCGCTTCATCATAGATAACAAAAGCAAACTCGCCGCGCAAATGGCTTGTGAAATCAAGCCCATACTCGACATAAAGATGTAGGGCAATTTCGCTATCAGAATTGGTTTTAAAATGATGGCCTTTGGCTTGCAGGTCACGGCGAATATTTTCATGGTCGTAAAATTCGCCATTGGCAATAATATGAATTGTGCCTGATTGATTGCTTATCGGCTGCGCCCCTGTGTCTAGGCCAATAATGCTGAGGCGGCGATGGCCGAGAGCAATTGTGCTACCTTGATTATACCACGTTCCGCGCCCATCGGGGCCGCGATGGCTTAACGTATCAAGCGCGTTTTCAAATTGCGGTTTGTTCACTGGCCGTTTTGACCAGAGGCTAGCTATCCCACAC
>DELD01000018.1:1155-13370 GCA_002354205.1 Micavibrio sp. UBA2705
TTTTGTTTCCCCGCCGATAAAAAGATTTTCTTTTCTTCGCCTTGTTTGGACAGGGCGAAAACGCGTTCATATTCATCTAAGTCATAAACCGCGCCCAATAAATCATCAATCCGTAATGCGCCGCTTGCGATTAAATCAATGCCTTCTTGGAAATCACCATAATTAACCGCTTGTAAGGTAATATCTTTCATCACAAGGCTGTTAATATTAACCTCGACAGGATTGTGCTGGCGACTTTTTAAGATGATTGTTCCATTGGGTTTAACCGCTTTAATCAAGCGGCGAATGGTGGTGGTTGTCGCAAAAGTTTCAATGATGAAATCATAGTGGTTTTCGGGCAATGGCTGCGTAGCATAATCGGCTTCGTCAAAAACGCTAATGTTATTAAAGCCTTTGGCTTTCAGCACGCGCTCAGTTAAGCGTGAAATACGGTTCTCGCCATAAATAAGCCCTGTTTGTTCGGGGCTGATATTGGCCTTGAGCGGCGCGAGTGATGCGGCGACAGGTTCAAGATATGCGCCTTGTTTAAAGCTCATTGTTTTGGGCATTTTATACACAAAGGAAGAAGGCACGGCGATGTATTCGGAAAAGGAGCCATCGTGATCAATGCCGAGCATGGTGTTAATCGCACCGTCATTTTCAGGGCTGTTTAAGGTCTCAATCGGGAAGACGGGCATAACCGCAACGCGCTCACCAATGTTTAAATCGCCCGCGCCTGCGCCAATTTCAGTGACCACGCCTGAAAATTCATGGCCGAGGATCAAGCGTTCCTTGGCGGTTTTCACAATACCTTCAGCGACATAAACATCCGTACGGCAAAGGCCAGAAACCATCACACGGATCAGAACGTTGTTCTGCGCATCTAATTTTGGCATCGGTACTGATTGCAGCCCGAATGTATTTTGATCTTTAATGAGTGCTTTCATGGCCTACGCTTAGCATATATGAAAAACAAATTCCAGTGAATTCATCATAAGGCAACGTGATGACTTTAATTTGAACTGAATAAAATAATAATCGCCGCCGCGCCAATTACTAGCCCGCCAAAAGGACTGGCATCATCGTCAATTTTTCTGATTTTATAGTAAAGTAAGAACCATAATGGCGCGAGGCCGGTAATGACGCCGACATAAGCAGGGTTTGGCGTTAGGATGACGGCTAAACAAAAGAAAAACCATGACAGGCTATGGGCAAGCGCGACGTAGCCAGAGGCCTTGTATACGGTTTTCCGCGGTAAGCTGGATGCTTTTTTCATACCGTAATAGATTGGCGCGGAGAGTAAGAACATCAATATATTGCACAGAAAAACAAAGTTTAGTGATATGCCGAGCATGTTTTCACCTTGTTCAAGGGCAATTTTGCTGACCACTGCCATAATCGAATACAGTACTGCAATCGGCATTACAGCAAGGAAAGCCGACCACCCTGCATCATTCTTGCGGATGGTTTGCAGGCCGAAGAAGAAAAGGATAAATCCGGTGGCGACATAGGCTGCTTTTTCAGGGTGGGCGAAAAAGACGGCGCGCTGTTCGGGGCTTAGGGCAAACCAAATCATGAAGGTGAGAAGGATGGCAATGGGTTGATGTAGGCAGGCAATGCGCCCGTTTTTCTTGGCAGATAAATTATATTGCGCCATCATACAGACAACGCTTATGGATGCTTCTAAAAGCAGGACAAGGTAATATTCGGGAATGCGCGGCCATTCCATTAACGGAATAAGGGGCAATAACAGCACAACAGAAAACAATGAACGAAATGTGTTCAGTTCAAAGCCATCGACCTTAAAATGCCGATTGGTTTCACTTTGTACGCAATATGTAAGCCCTGCTAAGAGGGCGAAAAATCCCCAAATCATGCGCCATTATGGGCGCGTTAATTATGCGTTGTCAATCTGCATATAGGGCTGTGTTTTTATCTGAACTATGGGTTGATTTTACGGAGGGGTGGTATGCATAGATTTTCTCAATAGCATATAGTGGTAATATCAATTTGCTAAACGGGCGTATCTTGGTAAAATATGAATATAAATTACCGATCTTTAAGAAAAAAGCAATTTACATCAGGAGCTAATCATGAACAAACCTACAGGATGCCCAATGGCGGGCGCAGCGGCGAAACACTCAGCCGGAGGTGGTACAAGCAATAAAGACTGGTGGCCTAATCAGCTTAATTTAAATATATTACGCTTGCATTCGGCGCTTTCTAATCCGATGGGCGCAGGGTTCAATTATATTAAAGCATTTAAGGCGCTTGATTTAGACGCTGTTAAAAAAGATATATTCGCACTGATGGAAGATTCGCAAGAGTGGTGGCCTGCAGATTATGGCCATTATGGCCCTTTATTTATTCGCATGGCATGGCATAGCGCAGGCACATATCGCACGGCGGATGGTCGCGGCGGCGCGTCTAGTGGCTCACAACGTTTTGCGCCATTAAATAGCTGGCCTGATAACGGTAATTTGGATAAGGCGCGCATGTTACTCTGGCCGATTAAACAAAAATACGGCAAAGCCTTATCATGGGCTGACTTGATGGTCTTGGCGGGGAACTGCGCCATAGAATCAATGGGGCTCAAGCCTTTTGGGTTTGGTGGCGGTCGCGTAGATGTATGGCAGCCCGAAGAAGATATTTATTGGGGCGCAGAAGCTGAATGGCTTGGTGATAAGCGTTACGAAGGTGAGCGCGATCTTGAAAATCCTTTGGCGGCAGTGCAGATGGGGCTTATTTATGTGAACCCAGAGGGGCCGAATGGTAACCCTGATCCTGTGGCTTCAGGGCGTGATATTCGCGATACATTTGGACGTATGGCTATGAATGACGAAGAAACGGTAGCGCTGATCGCGGGCGGTCATACCTTTGGTAAGTGCCACGGCGCTGCAAGCGATGAGCATTTAGGACGTGAGCCAGAAGCCGCAGATATCACTGCACAAGGGCTTGGTTGGGCTAATAGCTATAAGTCAGGCAAAGGCATTGATACAATCACAAGCGGTATTGAAGGCGCATGGACGCCCAACCCAACAAAATGGGGCATGGAATATTTTGATGTCTTGTTTGGCTATGAATGGGAAAAGGTGAAAAGCCCTGCGGGCGCATGGCAATGGGCAGCAAAAGACTTAGCTGAAAAAGATCACGCGCCATCGGCTGACGGCAAAAAACGTGTGCCCATCATGATGACCACGGCAGATATGGCGTTGCGCATGGACCCTATTTATTGTGAAATATCCAAGCGTTTTCATGAAAACCCAGATCAGTTTGCAGATGCTTTTGCTCGTGCATGGTTTAAATTGACCCACAGAGATATGGGGCCACAAATACGTTATATAGGCAAAGATGTTCCGCAAGAAGATTTGATTTGGCAAGACCCGATCCCTGCTGTAAATCATAAATTGGTTAATAATGATGCTATCGCATCATTAAAGGGCGAGATATTGGATGCAGGATTATCGGTTTCGGAGCTTGTTAGCACAGCATGGGCGGCAGCATCGCTTTTCCGCGGCTCTGATAAGCGCGGCGGGGCAAATGGCGCGCGTATCCGCCTTGCACCCCAGAAAGATTGGGACGTAAATCAGCCAGAGCAGCTTGCGAAAGTGATTGCGGCATTGGAGACGATTCAGTCCAATTTCAATGATGCGCAATCAGATGGCACGAAGATATCTTTAGCGGATTTGATTGTTCTTGGCGGTAGCGCGGCGTTAGAAAAGGCAGCGAAGGACGCAGGGCGTGACATTACCGTACCGTTTACCCCAGGGCGCATGGATGCCACGCAGGAGCAGACTGATATTGGCTCATTCGATGATATTGAGCCGCAGGCAGATGGCTTCCGTAACTATGTGCAAACGGCCTTCACAGTTTCTGAAGAAGAGCTTTTGGTTGATAAAGCGCAGCTTCTGACTTTAAGCGCGCCTGAAATGACGGTCTTGGTTGGCGGGCTGCGCGTTCTTGGGGCAAATTATGATGGGTCAAGCCATGGCGTGTTTACGCATCGTGCAGGCACGCTTAGTAATGATTTCTTTGTCAATTTATTAGATATGGGCACGACATGGCGTGCAACGTCGTCTGATGATAAGGAGTTTGAAGGTACAGACCGCGTTACGGGTGAGAAAAAATGGAGCGCTTCGCGCGTTGATTTGATATTTGGTTCAAATTCAGAATTGCGCGCCTTAGCAGAGGTCTATGGCAGTGCGGACAGCGAAGATAAATTCGTTGAGGATTTTGTCGCTGCTTGGGTAAAAGTCATGGAATTGGATCGTTTTGATTTAGACCCTGATTATAATTAAGCTGCTAAACCACTAGATGGAGAGATGTAATAATGATGATGTTATTGCATTTTTCCATAATTCTTGACTTTGCAAGCGGTGTTTGCTAAATTCGTGGATCTTAACCTTGCGGAGAATAGCAAAATGGCAGATTTAACCAACATATTCCAGCCGATTGTTGCACTACAATACATGACGGATAATGGGCCAAAGCAGAAACATTTTTCCGTCGGTGATATAACAAGAATTTCTGCCCGCTTTTCGAATGCCGCAATAGAAGAAAAACGCGCGGCAGGGGCTATGTGTTCAGAAATTTATCATACATATAGCAATAATGGCGTTTCCGTTATAGAAACGCCAGCTGAAGTTATTGAGAAAATAGCGGCGAGTGAAGACGCGTTGATTGCAAGGATGCAAAAATCACGGCTTTCTGTATCGCCCAATATATTTAACCCGTTTGTAACGTTTCATCGTAAAGACGGCGAAAAGCTGCTGCAACGGTGTTACAATATTGCGCAGATTTACCGCTGCGAAGCGAAGTATACAGATGACAAAATTGACGAAAAACGGGCCGCAGGCTTTAGCTGCACAGAGTTATATTTTAGTAAGGGATCAAGCTTAACCATTGTTGAAACGCCGACGGAGGCTAAACAGAGCATTGAGGGCGCACAAGATGCAGTGTTTAGCCGTATGCAAAAAGCGCGTTTGACGATTGTCTAAGCTTTTTTTCTGACACATATGGCTATATCTGGGCGAGAATATAAGATAGTCTGTTTCTACCATGCGGCGTTTTGGCTGCGCCTTCTTTTACTTCTGCGCGACGATTTCATTAATGATTAAATATATTTCAGCCTCACCATTTATTTCAAGCGCCGCTGTGATGCTCGGCGGCGTGACGATGGCACAGCTTTTGGGTCTTGCACTGAGCCCAATTATTACGCGGCTCTATAGCCCCGAAGATCTCGGCTTATTGGCGTTCTATGTTGCGCTTATTTCAATGCTCGCTGTCTTGGCGACAGGGCAATATCAACATGCAATTATGTTGCAAAAAAAAGAAAGCGCCGCACGGCAGATAACGTATATCAGCCTTGGTTTAAGCGTGATCTTCACTACGTTTTTTGCTGTTGTTGTCGGGTGTTTTTATAGTGATATTAACGCGGCGCTAGGCAGTAAAGCATTGGGCGGGTCATTATGGCTTGTGCCTTTTGGTACATTATCGGTGAGTGTGTTTGCGGCGCTTTCTATGTGGTTCACTTGGCAAAAGCAGTTTAAACAAATTAGCGTTAACCATATAGGCATGAGCGCGATGAATAATGGCACAGCAATTGGCCTTGGGGCATTGCAGCTGAGTGGGGCAGGCGTGATTATCGGGCATTTTGTGGGGCAGGCCTGCGCCGCACTCTATTTCCTTATTCTTTTTTTTAAAACCCCTCGCCAGGGTGTAAGCCATTTAAAAATACGCGCTTTATTAAGGCGTTATAAAAAGTTCCCCTGTATCACTTTGCCGCATAGCCTTTTTAGTACAGCGGCGACACATTTGCCTAGTTTAATCTTGCTCGGCGCGTTTAGTCCTGCGGTGGCGGGGCTGTATTTTCTGGCTAATCGGGCAGCGAACGTTCCGCTTACAATTTTAAGCCAGTCGCTGTATCCGATTATGTTTGGTGCATTTAATGAATCGCAAAATCGCCGCGTCTTATTTCGGCGCAAGTTCATATCCGTTAATGCGCTGTTTATGCCGCTGTTTATTGTGTTTTGGTTTATTGCGCCGTCTTTATTTGCTTTTGTTTTTGGCGCAGAATGGGGGCGCTCTGGCCTATATGTACAGTTCATTTTGCCAATGCTCTATGGCAAGCTCATCAGTAATTTATTCACCACGCCCATTTATTTCATTTATGAACGCCAGTCTGAAAACTTCTTATTCTCTGTCTGTATTACATTATCAATTGCGTTGGCGCTGCTTTACGGCGCGCGGCATGATGACATTGCACAAGGCCTTATCCTAATGTCTCTGAGTAATGTGTTTTTTATTCTTATCAAACTATATCGCGCATATTGTTTTGTTAAAGCAGCGTGATGTAGCATAATATCTGTGCCTATTATGTGCTGACATTACCTATCTTATAGGATATAATAATAGCAGGATCACCTCAACAATCAAAAAGTCATGGGGGCTTGGTATGTTATTATGAGGCAGGGAGGGCGCGCTATGCTAATCACATTTAGGCGCAAAATTGTGTTTTTCATAAGTTGTATGGTTTTGTTTTCGTCGCTGGTTTTATGTGTCGGTACTTATGCGACCGTTGCACAAAGCGTGAAGGTTGAAACGATCAAAACGCTTGCAGGAAAAACGCGGTTAATGGCGTTAAAGTTTCAAGGGGCATATGATCATATTCGCAATGATGGATATATTATTTCTCAAACGCCACCTGTGCTAGCGATTATGAATAGCGCTGTGCAAGGGGGTAAAGATCTTGCCACTTGGCGCGAAGATTTGGAATCTATATTTATATCGGTGATGAAGCATAAACCCTATTATACGCAAATGCGTTATATTGGCTTTGCACATGATGGGCGGGAAATTGTTCGCGTTAATCAAAAGGGCGGCGCGTTTGAGCGCGTAGCAGAAAAGGACTTGCAAGCTAAAGCGAATGAGTTTTATTTCAAAGAGGCTTTATCTTTAACGCAAGGTGATGCGTATTTTTCAAAAATTACATATAATAAAGAACACGGCCAAATTGAGGCTGAAAAAGTGCCTACGTTAAGGTCAATTATCCCTGTTTTCACAGCATCTGGTGAAAAGTTCGGTTTTATTGTCATCAATGTAGATTATCGTATTTTGCTGCGCGAACAATATAAAGCCATTCAACCAGAACAAAATGTATTCGTCATTAATGAATTTGGTGATTATATGGAGTTCAGCCCAAAGCATGGCCTGCTGGATTTAATATTGGGTGGCGCAAAGGATAATTTTTCTTTGCAATTTTTACAATATTCTTCAGCTAAGGATAATGATGAGAAGTTCATTGAGACGGCTCATGATGTTATTTATGTCGTGCGGCTAAATTTGTCACAAGATGTTGATGACAACTTTCTGAGCGTTGTTGTGAAAATGCCGAAATCTGCATTATTACAAGCGACCAACCATATATTGCTGAGAACGCTCATCATGTCGCTTGTGCTCACGGGGATTGTAACGCTGCTCGCCGCTGCGCTATCCGCATGGCTAACACGATCATATATTCTCGCCCCTAACGATTATTGAAGGTTTGGGTCTTAATGCTGTTATTTCTTACGCGGCCTTAGACATTTTAGGGCGAATTTTGCTTTTTGTTTAAGCGACCAGCCCGTGTATACTTTGTCAGGGAAATGCATGTAGAAGTTTAGGCCTGTAAGCCCTGCGCGTGACATATCTTTGCATATTTTGGCGGCGAGGTATTTTCTAAATTCATCTTCAGGGAAAATAGCGGATTTTTTGTTGCCCGCTATCAGCGCGTCATAATAAGCGATAATCGCGCTATGTGGAGCGGTAATTTTATAGGATTGTTTATGTGCGAAATGCAGGTGGATATCGATCAGATTCTGGTCAGTGATATAGAAGTTTGAAAGCACTTCGCGTCTGACTTGGTCACTGAATTTTATTTGTTCATCGCGGCGTGCAATGCTTGTTTGTTCGGAGTGCCAGCGATAGAGATACACAATTTCTGGCAGGCTGGTGAAGCGCGCTTTGGCTTTGAAGGCTAATTGTGTGAAAAAGTGATAGTCGTGAGCGTAGAAAATATCCGTGTCATAGCGAATATTATATTTTTCGATCAAATCCCTGCGGATCATCGCCGTGCCGTGCCCCATTGTGCTATCAAATAACTGCCCCATGCGGATTTTTAAATCATCGCGTAAGAAGGTGTCCATAATGGTGTCGGACTCGCCAAATTTTTTCATCCAGCCGCCGACCACGTCATATTCAGTATGGGTTTCAAGGAAGGCGGCCTGCTTTTCAAGTCGCGTCGAAACCAAAATGTCATCACCATCCAAAATGGCGATATATTTGCCTGTGGCGTGCTGTAAGCCGACATTCCCTGCGGCGTGCGCCCATGAATTAACGGGGGTGGAGCATATTTTGATGCGCTGGTCTTTTTGCGCATAGTCTTCCATAATGGCTTTGGAATTATCGGTTGAACAATCATCAACTAAAATCAGTTCAAAATCCGTCAGGCTCTGTTTGAGGACAGATTCAATAGCTTCCCCAATATAGTTTTCGATGTTGTAGACAGGGGTGATGACGGAAACGAGGGGGGCTGACATGGTTTATAAGCTTTCTTTAAATTCTTGGATCATTGCCTGCAATGTTGGCGGCGTTTCATAACCCGCCAAAGACCATAATTCTTTGTTTTCTGATGTAAATAGTGTTTGAATTGTGCGGTCAATGCCAATCGGCGCATCATAAGGCGTGATTTTTATGTCCTTGCGCTCAAAAACATCCGCAAAAATGTGCAGTAAATCGTTTTTGTTCAAGCTATTTGCGGGGACAATATGCTGTAGGTTACGTGGTGTGTAGCCGTGCTTGATAATCGCGGCGCAGATATTAGAAAATTGCAGCGTGGTGATGCCGTTCCAATGATGGTTAGTATAGCCGTTTATTACAGCGCCATGGGGCTGGGCTAAGAACCAATCCATCAGCGAAACATGACCGTCTAATTCTTTACCGATGATGGAACAGCGCAGATTAAAGAAGTTCTCTGCTTGTATTTCGCCAAGGCTTTTACTTTTGCCGTATACATCGCCAGCATTATGCGGCGCATTTTCGCGGTAGGTACCGGCCTGCCCATCCCAAACACAATCCGTCGCGATTTGCATAACTTTGGTGCCTGTCTTCTTCGCTGCAGCGGCAAGGCGGGCGGGGAAGGCGCTGTTTACATCTATCGCACGCAGCACATCATCCATATCGGTGTCTTTAATATAGGGCTTAATAATGCCGATGCAGTTAATACACCATGTGCAGCCCGCGATGGTTTTTTGAATGTCGGTGATGGATGCGCTGCTGACATCAAGCTGGACGAACTGTACGTCAGGATAAGCATCGGCGTTAATTTTATCCACGCTACGGTACGTAGCGATTATATCTAGACCGTGCTTGCTCATTGACTTGAGCAGCTGAGAGCCTAACATACCGCTAACGCCGAGGATGGAGATTTTCATTGTGCTCTACCTGATTAATTCATCGTCGTTTTTGTAATCAACGCTTTCAAGCAATAGGCCATTTTTTTCTAGCAACGCATGAAGCTGATCTTTGCTCATAATATCTGTACTTGATGAATATTCCATGTTGAGCGGCTCTGCATCTGGCGTGTTGTCACCAACAATCTCAGGCAAGCTTGAAGGAATAACGTAGAAACCATCACGGACAAAGGCGCGGCGGCCTTCATCTTCACTAATCAAAATTTCGTGGAGTTTTTCACCTGGGCGAATTTCTGTTTCTACCCATTTAATATCGCGCTCACCAATAAGGACTTCGGCTAAGTCTGTCATGCGCGCGGCGGGGACTTTGGGGATGTATAAATCGCCCGTCTTGCCGCTGTTAATCGCGCCGAAAATCAGGTTGACGGAATCATCAAGGCTGAGCAAGAAACGTGTCATGCGGGCATCCGTGATGGTCAGGTCTTTGCCAGCATTGATAAGTTCATGGAACAGCGGAATGACAGAGCCGCGTGAGGCCAGTACATTACCGTAACGCACCGCGACAAAACGCGTTTTCGGACAGAGGAAGCTGCCTTGTAGAAATACGCGTTCTTGCACGGCTTTGGTCATGCCCATTACGTTCACTGGCTTGGCTGCTTTGTCGGTGGAAATACAGACAACCGTTTCTACAGATGTGTTGTGGTCACTGATACAGCCGACAATGTTCATCGCGCCGAGAATGTTTGTTTTGACCGCCTCAGCAGGGAAATATTCACATGATGGCACTTGTTTAAGCGCGGCGGTATTAATAATCACTTGGGACTGCATGACTGCAGGCATAAGTGACGCAACATCACGGACATCACCAATGCGGAATTTAACTTTGGCGAAGAATTTTTCTTTGAGCGCTTCATCATTTGATGTTTGGTAGTTAACCATCATTTGGTGCTGCTTGCCCTCATCACGTGAGAACACTGTAATGCTTTCAGGTTCGCCCATTTCATATGATAAAAGCCGTCTAATCAGCGTCTTACCCAAAGAGCCTGTGCCCCCTGTGACAAGTATGTTTTTACCAGCAAGTGGCCCCTTAATTGACATGGCTTAATCCTTCAACTTATACGAAACTTATACGTGTTTGGGCGCGATATTAGCACCGAAAAACAAGAAGTCATAGCACTTCATGAGAAGCCATGTCAATTCTGTGTATATTGCCTTTAGTTCAGGGCTTGCAACAGCGCATCTTTGAAGCGCGGAAAGTCTTCGTATTGCGGCAAATGCCCTAAACCGTCCAATGTGATAAGCTGTATTTCAGGGTTACGGGCAATGACTTCTGCGCCAAGTTGGTCATAGCGCCCTAATTCACGTGCAATGCCCGCTTTTTTCCAGCCGCGCCCAGGGCCTGTTCTGTCGCGGGTGCCTAATATTAAAGTTGCTGGCATGGTGAAGTCTTTGAATTCTTCAATAACAGGCTGGGTAAAGATCATATCATAGGTTAGCGCATTGACCTGCGCGATTTTATCCCAATCAGGGCCTTGCATCCAACCGATTAACGGCGTGGTAAGGGCGGCATATGCATCATTCCACTGCCCGTCATAATAGTTTTTCTTTTGATAGCTGATAATGTCTTCTGGCTTTTTCTTGCGTTCGCTCTGCACAAAGAAATCAATATCCTTATATGCGACATATTGAAGGTAATTTTCTAAGCCAATAGGATTGACCAAGATCAACTGCGTTGTAACATCGGGGTAAAGCAGCGCAAAGCGCGAAGCGAGCATACCGCCCATAGAATGACCAAGAATAATGGAATGCTCAATTTCCAGCTTGGTCATTAAGTCTTTGGTGTTGTTCGCCAACGCAGCAAAGCTATATTGATAGGTGGTTGGTTTGCTCGACTTACCAAACCCGATTTGATCCGGGATAAATACACCATAGCCTTGTGCATTTAAAAACTGTGCCGTTCTTTCCCAATAGGCCCCACCAAAATTCTTGCCGTGGAGCAGGGTAATGATTTTATGCTCTGGCGTGGCGGGCGGCAAATACATATAAGCCATCTGCAAATCCTGCCCCTGTGAGGTAAATGTGTGGTATTTAACCTCAAATGGGTATTCATATGTGCTCAGCCTTGCGTCATAACTGATATGTGCGCTGTCCTGCGTTTGTGCTTGCGCCAATGCCGTCTGGCTCGCGCTTATGAGGGTGATGAGCGTGCAAGCATAAAAGGTAAGAAATCTGGCGAACATGGCGTTTCCTTGTTTGTAGTAATGTTAAATATCTTCGTTTGAATATAGTGCATGTCTTAAAAAAAACCACCCTATAATCTAAGGTATATTTCACAAATCTTTAATTTTACATAGCGGCAAAGAAAAAATCTTGTATTTCACTGCGGGCTGGATTATTGCTATAACATCGATCAAAGAGGTATTTTGACATGTGGTTGGGTCGTTTTTATCAGCAGAATAGACGATATGTGATGGGGCTTATCGCCATTGCATTGCTGCTGCAGGCCTTTATTCCGCGCGGCTTTATGCCTGATCTTGAATCTGATGACAGCTTCGCACTATCGATCTGCCGGGCATCTGATGTTGGTAAAATGCCTACGCCCAATATGCCAAAGAATACACAAGGTCATGAACAAGATTCTGGCTGTGCCTTTATGGTTATAGGGCATAGCGACGGCGCTGTCGGCGCATATCATATCGCTGCGCCACTCTTCCCCACCGCACATGCTCCATGGCAACATGCTGCGGCGGCTGTGCAAGCGCCGCACAAATATTGGGAAGCGCAAGC
>DELD01000018.1:13709-26129 GCA_002354205.1 Micavibrio sp. UBA2705
AACACAATGACAATGACAATGACAATGTTTTAACTGCGCCCTGTTTATCAGCGGCGCAATGACGATATATATACGGAGAAGATTTATGTGTAGATGGCATAAACTGGCGGCAAAAGATGCTGCGACAAACCCGATTACGGGTGAGTTTGACGCTGCGAAATATGCGGTTGTTTTAACCGCAATGGGGCTGTTTCGCGTTGAGCAAGATAAATGGGATTTAAAAGCTTTATTTGAAATTGATGGCTTTAACCCTGCGGAAATTCTCACCCATGATGTACGGGCCGCTTACAAAAACAGCCCGCTTTCAGGGCGTGATACAGATGAAGTGCAAACATCATTATCGGCGCATGTCGCGACTTTGCGTGATGCATTAGATACCCTTGCAGCAGAAAATGAAATATGCAGCGTGGCGGGGCTAAATATTCCTAAAGGCGTGACCATTGATGGTTACAAGGCGACATGCTGCGCCCCTGCGAACCCGCGTGATAACGGGCCGTTTTTAGATGCGGCGGTTGTTTACCTTGCCAAAGGTTATGACGATGCGACGCGCTCATATGCAAGCGGCGCTTTGACGCTGGTTAGTCAAAGTGAATTTGCAGCTTTGGCGCGTGATGAGCATATTGGTACAGATGAAAAAATCCAGATTGCGGGCTTGAAAAATTTACGCGAAATGAGCGAAAAATTCCTTGCTATGGCTGGCGTGAAAGCGGCGCTTGAGGGCGCGTTTCGCGATAGTATATCGCATATATTTGACACCGCAGAGCATGATTTGGATAACGGATTAGGCCTAGATGGCGCAAGTGATTGTATTATGTGCGAAGGGACGAAAGGGCGTAAATCAAACGCGCCAGATGAACCCGCACCACAAGAAGATAAATCGCAAGGTTTGCTTTCGCGTATCTTTAACCCAATCAGCGAACGCACGCCGCAAAAGCTTAAAAACATCTTCAAAGCCTGCGCGTCTTGCGGCGGAAACATTATTATTCCGCATCTGCCCTGTATTGGTTTAATGGCAATGGCATCATCAAGTGCGCTTGCGGCTGCTTATGTGAGTAATATATGGCTTGTAGGCGCAACCTCCGCCGCTGCGGCGGCAGGAGGCTATGTTTCATGGCGGCGCAAGCGTTTTGACGTCGCATCAAAAGCAGAACATGTCAGTATGATTGCAGGGCCAGTGCTTGCCGCAGGGCTGATGATTGGGATGCATTTACCCGGCGTGGGGATGCATGATCATCACTCTATGCCGCAAGATAAGCATCATCAGCACCATGAGCAGACGCAAAGCGCTGACATGAAGCGCAGTGACCCCGAAGGATGGGCGGCGGCGCAGCAATGGTTTGAAACGCTTGATAAAGTCGAGGCTGATAAGGTGCATGAAAATGCTGCTGCGTGGCATATGCCGCTTGAAGAAGCAATTTACCACGCGCACACGATGTGCACGAGCCCTGCGGCGAAAATGCAGCAATTGGCGCTTTAGCATTTTTTATAGTGTTATTTTAAATGGTTAGCATGAAATAAAAATTAGCCCTTGCAACTGTTATATTATAACACTATAAAATCATATATATTTTATTCATAGCGAGAGGATCAATTCATGCGTATTGCATTTTGTGGTAAAGGCGGTAGTGGTAAATCAACATTATCATCATTAACGGCGCGTTATTTGGCGCATTTAAACAAGCCTGTTTTAGTTGTTGATGGCGATATTAATCAGCATCTTGGTCATGCGCTTGGCTTTAGCGAAGAAGAATTAGCGCAGCAGCCAAAATTAGGGATGGATACGGATTTATTTTATAATACGATTAAAGGCGATAATGCGCGCCTGCCATCGCTGGATTATCTGACGGAATCAACGCCTGCAGCGCGTGGCTCTGGTTTTCTAAGCTTTAACCAACCTTCGCCTGTTTTTGATTATTATGAGCGTTATAAAAACGGCATACGTTTATTGGCTGTTGGCGGGCATGATGATGAAAAGGTCGGCGCGACCTGTTACCACACTTTCACAGGCGCATTTGGCATCTTCCTCAACCACTTTATTGATGGGCAGGGCGAATATGTGATTGGCGACATGTGCGCTGGCGCGGATCCGTTTGCGTCTTCTGGCCTTGCATCGCGCTTTGATGCGGTGTTCTTGGTGGTTGAGCCGACACTGAAATCAACTGGCGTCTATACGCAGTGCAAACAATATGCAGAGCCTTTTGGCATTAAAATTTTTGTCATTGGTAACAAAATCGAAAATCAAGGCGATAAAGACTTTATTGCCAATATTGTGGGCAATGATCTGGTTGGTTTCTTTGAAAAATCAGATTACGTCCGTAATTTGGAAAAAGGCATGTTTGACCCGATAGATCAATTGGAAGCGCCAAATAAAGCTTTGCTGGAAAAAGTGATAGCGCTCACAGATTCATTGCAGCGTGACTGGAAACATTACCAAGATGTCGGTGTAAAGTTCCACAAGCAAGCCGCAGAAGGCTGGGCGAATGCGATGTTCGGCCTTGATATTATGGATCAAGTTGACCCTGAATTCTCTTATAATGATGTTATCGCCCAGATGCGCACTCAGGAGGCCGCTTGAGCAATACAGTAATCAGCCGTGAGGTAGTCGGGAAAATCGATTGGCATAGAGGCGGATCCAATAATTGTGAAACCGCACTCTTCAAAGGCGCGGATAAATACATCCAAGGATGGGTTAAGGCGCCCGTCAAGCTTATGGGCTTGCAAGGCTTTGACGCTTTCGCCGCCGTCAACGTGCTGACCCGAAATGTTCAGCGCCAAGCCGCCGGGTTTCAGCAAGGATTTCACGCTAGAAACCGCGCGCAGAAGGTCATCGTAACTGTCGACAACGGGCAGGGATTCCATGGCGAGGACAAGGTCATATTCATGGTTGCCATGATCTTTAAGAAAATCAAACTGCTGCACTTTGCGCAATTTGGCTTTCAATTGCTCGCTCAGCACCTCAGCATCGCTGCTTACAAGGCCAATGTCGCGCAAGTAAGGCAGGGTGTCACCAAATTGGTTTTCAAGCGCCGCGCCGTCAAGCTCTGCCATAACGCCGCTAAAGATATTCAGCGCCTCGGCGCTCAAATCGTAACAAGCATAGCTGTTGACCCGCTCAATATAGCCCATTGCCCAAAAATGACCGACGCCATGCGCGCCAAGGTCACAAATATCGCCGCCGTTGATATGGCGGATAACACGGTCAAACATGATGTTGAAATAAGCGGCAATGTCGTCTTCAAAAAAGGACTTAATATAGTCTTGATGCATGTTTACTCTCAACGCTTACAAACAGGTGGCAACAGATGCTAAATGCTAACCCTAAACCCGCGCCTGCGCAAACGGATATTCACAATGATAATGAAACGCCGTGCGTTAAATTGTCGCTCAAGCCGAAAATGCACCCTGTGGTGGCGGCATTTTTGAAGAGGGAAGATGCGCTTTTGGACATGGTTGATGCGCATGGTTCGCCGTTAAACGTGATTTTCCCTGAAATTGTCCGTGAAAATATTCAATCTTTCCAAGATGTATATACGCGTAACAATATACAAGGGCGCATTTACTTCACAACTAAGCCAACCAAGTCACAATCCGTGATTAAAGAAGCGGCTTTGTGTGACGTCGGCGTTGATGTTTCATCATATAATGCGCTGAAAACCACTATGGGATGCGGCTTTGCGGCGGAGCGCATTGAGTGCACAGGGCCAAAGAATAAAGAATATCTGACCCTTGCTTTACAGCAAAATGTCACCATCAACATTGATAATTTTGATGAATTCGACCAGATTGTGGCGATAAGAAAAGCGTTAAATAAGCGCGAAAAAACGCGGATTTTCATGCGCGTGACGGGCTTTGAATCTGCGCGGTTAAAATTTACATCGCAGGACGGTACATTCGGGATGCATTTAAAGCATGCGCCGCAAATCATTGAAAAACTCAAGGCGCATAGCGACGATTTTGACTTTCAGGGTTTTTCGTACCATTTCGTAGCAATGGCGGCGGAACAGCGCATAGTGGCGCTTGAAAACATATTGCAGTTAAGCATTGATGCTATGAAGCAAGGCGTTGATATTAAAGGTATTAATATTGGCGGCGGTTTCGATATTCAATATGCACAGAGCCGCGAAGACTGGCTTGGTTATGTTGACAAAATAAAAGATTCACTGCGCCATTATGGGCAGGCTGTGACATGGAATAATGGGGGGCTAGGCTTCCGCAATGAAGGCGGCCTTATTAAAGGCGCCCCCGCCTTTATGGATCACGCCAAGGCGTTAACAGGGACGCAGGAATTTGAAAGTTTGATTCAAACGCCGCTGCCTTCTTTTGGCCATATGACGATGGCGGATGTGTTAAATGACTGCTTGCTTGAGCTTTATATTGAACCAGGGCGCGCCATGGTTGACGGTCTGGGCATAACCATTGGGCGGGTGAATTTTCGTAAAGAATCTACCCATGGGGAAACGCTGGTTGGCCTTGACATGAACCGCTCGAACATGCATTCCACGCACCAGAAATTATTGACTGACCCTGTTGTCATACACCGTACGAAAGATCGAGAGCCTTGTGAGAATGGTCTGTATTACGTGGGGAATTTATGCCTGTCTTATGACATGATTACTTATAATAAAACCTTCCCTGCATTAATGCCAGAGGCTGATGACCTCGTGATTTTTATTAATACGGCGGCTTACATCATGGATTTTGTTGAATCTGAAACCTTGTATCAGAATACGGCGGCGAAAGTTGCGGTGATCCAGCAAGGTGATGGCTTTCGCACATTCAAAGATGACACTTACAACCCCATCACACATAAAGCATTAAGAGGTGCGCTATGATCGTTGAAAACATAACTGACTTAATCGGTGATACGCCATTAATCAAAATCCCCGCGCATATTACGGGGCTGAAGAATATTGACCTTTACGGTAAGCTTGAAATGATGAACCCGTTTGGCTCGGTTAAAGACCGCGTGGCGTGGCATATTTTGAAAGATGATCTGGGCGATATAAAAGATAAAGGCCAGACTATTTTTGAAAATTCAAGCGGCAACACGGCCAAAGCGATCGCTGCGATTGCTGGCATTTACGGCGTGCCGTTCAAACAGGTTAGCGCGATGATGAAAGTGCAAGAAGGGCGCGATATATTGCACCTTTTAAACGCTGAGTTAGAAGAATTTGCCGCGGCAAGTGATTGTTTTGACCCGAGCGACCCAAATGACCCGCAGTTTTTGATTGAAAAAGCGGTGCGTGAGTCGAATGGTCAGGTCTATTTCTCATCACAATTTACCAATGAGAAGAACCCCGAAGTTCATGAACAAACCACCGCGCAGGAGATATTGGCGGATCTTGGGGAGGTTGACTATCTGATTGGTGGGCTTGGCACAACAGGCTCAACGCTCGGCCTTATCCGCGCCTTCAAAAAGGCGAAAAAAGCGTTTAAAGCAATTGCATTGATTACGCAAAGTGGTAACACCGTACCGGGCATACGTTCGCTTGACCAAATGTGGGAATCTGGCCTTTATCAAGAGGGCGTTTACGCGCATCATCATGTCATTGATGAACAGCTCGCCCTTGAAGGGCTGTTGACGTTAAACCGTCAACTTGGCGTACTCTGCGGCCCGTCAGCGGGCGCGAATTTTGCAGGGTCGCTGTCTTATTTGCAGACCATTGATGCCGAACTGACAGAGCGTAAGAAAGCTGTATTCATCGTTTGTGACCGCGTTGAATGGTATGTGTCTTATATCAAAGAACGCATGCCCGAAATATTCGGTGAAGTGCCAAAGCCGAATGCTTTATTCCATTTCAAAGATGAGGCGCCACAAAATGACATTCAGATCAGCGCAGAAAATATTGCGCCATGGATAAGCGAACATGCGCCGATCATTATTGATATTCGTGCGCCTTATGCATATGAACTTGGTCATTTAGATGGTGCGTTGAATATGCCAATTGACATGTTTGAAAAGCTGATTGACGGTGAGAATAAGCCATTCCCGCAGAATAAAAAAATTCTGCTCGTCTGCGCGATGGGTGAAAAAACGCGCCGCTTCGCGGCTTATCTAGCGCAAAAGGGCTATGACGCCCACAATGTTGAAGACGGTATGCTGGGCATAAAACGCATGAATGCATTGAAAAACGCAGCCTAGAAAAAAGCCGCATAGTAGTGTATTATCAGCGTGTTAATTTTGAGTATCGCTGAGGAATAGGCACATGTTTAATTTGAAAGAGGACTGCGTTATCGCATTTTATTATGCGAGTGAGGCATATAAAAATGTGCTGCAGAATTTACCGATGATTTTGAAATTAGCACTGCCCGCGATTATTTTCTATCTCATGCTTGAGCCAGTATATTTCATGATTACGGGGTTTTCATTTAGTAAAACGGATATTACTGAGGCGCATATGCCTATGGTGCTCAAAGGCTTTACTATCATCGCCCCGCTTATGGTCGCGCAGATGCTTTATAGTTTTAAAGGCGCGCGCGCATGGTATGTGCTGTTTATAGAAGGTGCGCCCGCCGTGTCTGACTACAAGTTATGGGCATGGCATAAAAAAGAAATCGCATTTGCGAGGACAAACCTCATGTTTATATGTGTTGCAGGTGGCGTAATGATGATTAGCCTCAGCCTATTTGTTAGTCTTGGTGTCGGGTTTACGATGGTTGTCATGGGCGCAAAATCACTGCCTTTTGAATCTGTTGCCTCGGTATCTGTCATCTTGACTTATGTTTTTACAACAATGGGTTTGCTGCTCGGCATTATATTTACATGTAAACGCGTCCTCATTCTGCCTGCGCGCGCGCAGAATGACCGCCTAAAAATGCAAGATTCTATAGAAGCTCTGCGCGGACGTTTTTTCTCGTTCTTTGTGTCGATATGTTTAGTCGTTCTACCGGTGGTTTTCATCAATATTTTATGGTCAGCCATAATCCCCGCGCAGAGCCCTGATGCCTTGAAGGTGCTCGGTAACTTCGTTGTTTCACCTGTTACGTTTATTGCAGGCATTTTAATCACCTATATCATTGCCGATAATTATATGGATTTGAAAGCGAAAGATGCTTTGATCTGAGCATAGTAATTTATCGGGGTTAAGTTGGAGCATCTTGCAAGATGCTCTTAAACAGATGCTATGATCTATGTATTATCACCAGCTAATGTGAATTTAAGCTGATGGCGCGTACGGGGCTATCCAAAATAAGTAAGAGAGCAGATTAATGCGGGTTTTTATCGCGGAGAAACCAGAATTAGGTCGCGCCATTGCAGAAGCGTTAGGTGGCGGCAATCGGGGGGATGGCTGTATACGCTGTAGCGGCGGTGATGTCGTGACATGGTGCTTTGGTCACTTATTAACGCTGACTGATCCCGAAGACCATGACCCCGCGGCTGCGGTGTGGAACATGACCAGCTTGCCGTTGCGCTGGCCTGTGCAGCATAAGCCTATTGATGGCAAAGACGCGCAAATCAAAATCATCCAAAGCCTTGTCGAAGATGCTAGCGAAGTCATTCATGCCGGCGACCCTGATGATGAAGGGCAGCTTTTAGTTGATGAGGTTTTGGAATATATCGGTAATACCAAGCCAGTAAAGCGTATTTTGATCAACGATTTGAATAAGAAGATCGTGCAAAAGGCGCTCGGCTCTATGCGTGAAAACAGCGAATTTTATGGCATGTATCAAAGCGCATTGGCGCGCTCCGTTTCTGACCAGCTCTATGGTTATAATTTAACGCGCGCTTATACCATTGCAGGGCGCGCGGGCGGGGTAGATCAAGTTTTATCCGTAGGGCGCGTGCAAACGCCTATACTCGGTCTTGTTGTACGCCGCGACCGCGAACATGAAAACCATGATGCGCATTTTTATCATGATATAAACGCGCTAATTAGCGATGGGAAAAAAGAATTCCGCGCCAAATACCGTCCCGCGAAAGATGTGCGCGTTGATGATAAGGGGCGTTTAATTGATGCTGAATTGGCTGAGAAAATATGCAGCGCTGTAAAAGATCAGCCCGTTAGTGAAATGCAAATTAATAAAGAAGATAAGGATGCACCAGCGCCACTGCCATATAATTTGCTAAACTTACAAATTGATGCGTCGCGTAAGTTTGGCTTCACGCCTGATAAAACGTTGAAGTTAACGCAGTCCTTACGTGAACGTCACCGTCTAATTACTTATAACCGCAGTGATTGCCAGTATTTATCGGATGAACACCATGATGATGCGCCGCAAGTGCTCGCCGCGATTGCACAAACCGCGCAAGTGCTGCATAAGTCGGCTAAATCAGGTGACCCTAAGCTAAAAAGCCGCGCATTCAATTCAAAAAATGTCAGCGCCCACCATGCGATTATTCCCACGGAGAAAACGGCGGATCTTTCCAAAATTGATCCTGACGAAGCAAAGCTGTACTTGCTTATTGCGCGCGCCTATATCGCGCAGTTTTTTCCTAAATATAGCTATTGCCAAACCACAATTGATCTTACGCTCGCAAGCTATGATTTCCGCGCGAGTGCACGCGTCACAACGGATGAGGGCTGGAAAAAGCTCTACCGCCAAGATAAAGATAATGATGCGATTGAAGATGACGCGGCTCATGGCGGCGGAGAAAATCTTGACTGGGTAAATGCAGATACACAGCTTATTTGCCGCGATACGGATAATGTTAAAAAAGAAACTAAACCGCCGCCACCTTATACAATGGCGGCGCTATTGAAAGACTTAACGCGGGTATCGAAATATATCACGGACCCGAGGATTAAAAAATTACTGGTTGCCAAAGACCAAGACAAAAAAGGCGAACAAGGCGGCATTGGTACGCCCGCGACCCGCAGTGCGATAATCGCGCAGCTGATTAGCCGTGGTTTCATTAGTGAGAAGCGAAAGAAGGTCACCAGCACCACACTTGGGCGCGAATTTCATGACTTGCTGCCCGAAACGGCGACATCGCCGAATATGACGGCGCTCTGGCATGAACAGCAAGAAGAAATCAAAGAAGGCCGCCTGACCATGCATGGTTTTGTCGATGGCATTGCAGAGCATGTTGCCAAGGAAATTGATAATATTAAAAGTGGCGGCCTTAAAATCGTGGCAACAAATTTACCCAAATGTGGCGTGTGCGATAAAGGATATTTAAGGCGTAAGAAAAGCAAAAAGGGTTTTTTCTGGGGGTGCGGCAGTTACCCTGAATGCGGCGCGATATACCAAGATAAACGTGGCAAACCTGTCTTAGACGAACCCGCGCAAGTCAACCCAACCCCATCTGATGAACATCGCTGCCCTGAATGCACGAAAGGGTTAATTCGCCGCCCGAATAAGAAAAAAGATAATCATTGGTGGGGGTGCAGCGGCTTCCCTGCGTGTAAATTCATGGCTTATGATAAAAATGGCAGCCCTGTACTGAATAATGGGTAGTGTCGCAAAGTTTAACCGAGGTTGAAAGCCCCTTATAAATGGCAAACTACCTCACCGTCGCCAAGCGATAAAACTGCTCTGCTGGCGACAGATTTTGGTCAATATACTTTACAAATTTTAGTTGCTTCTTTTTTATCATATTCATCAGTTCAATACCCGCTAGCGTCCTCGATGCGGTATGCATTTTCCTGAAACATCCCATGGGGTTCGTGATGCGTTTGATGTGCCGATGATCCTGTTCAACGACATTGTTGAGATACTTAATCTGACGGATGAGAAATGGCCTTTTGCCTGTGAGCCACCCAGGCTTATTCATACTCTCCAGGGCTGCCATATTAGAGCCACTCTTATCGATATTGATGCGTAGCGGTCTCCTGTTAGAAAGGAAGGCTTTGCGGAAGAACGCTCTAGCTGCAGCTTTATCGCGTCTCTTTGAGACCATAAATTCAACCGTTGCACCATATTTATCAACGGCGCGATAGAGATAATGCCACTTGCCTTTAATCTTGATATAGGTCTCATCCATGCGCCAGCTGCGGTGAATAGGGCGCTTATATTTCTGGGCTTTCTTCGCCAGAAGAGGGGCGTAATGCAGAACCCAGCGGTTCAGCGTTGCGTGATCAATCTCGAAGCCGCGCTCTGCCATCATTTCCTCAATATTTCGATAGCTCAGAGCGTAGGATACGTACCAGCGAACACATTGCAGAATAATAAACTTTGGGTAATGACGACCAGAGAATGAGACCATGAAAAGCTCCTATTGCAAGACGAGAGCATTATACCTTAAAATGAGATGGAATTTTAGAGTGTTAAACTTTGCGACACTACCATAATGCGTGCCCAGGTGTTGGTCAGAAGATCCATTAAAGCATTTAAAAAGTTTGTCCCAGAGTCAAACAAAGCTTGAGCATGGGCTACGTCAGGATATGAGACCAGTATCATTGATATTAATAAAAATAAAACGAACTGGTATTTCATGGCGCATCCTTACTCATAATTGAATTTTTTATAAATTCATAAAAAGGCACTGTGCAGCAATTTCAACGACTTTCACCTCAGAGTTAATAAATCCAGTAAAATTATACGCATCAGGTTGAATCCCGTTTAGTCAAATAAAAATCCCGATAATGATCTTAACAAAAGCGCGCGCATGTCTTGGTAGAGCTAAAGATTGGGAGACATGCCAAATAAATGATGGGGTTTGATACTTTGGCTGTGCTTGCAAACCACACAAATGGACTTAAAAAAATGGAGCAAGCAAAACCAAAAAACACAGAATTCAATGTGAAATTAGGCAAGAAACTGAGTTTTCTTCGTCAGAACCGGAGCCTTTCGCAGGGTGAATTGGGAGATTTATTAGGTGTTCGGGCACAGCAAATACATAAATACGAAACAGGCGAAAACCGATTAACGGTTGAGAGACTCAAAGACTGTGCCGATGTTTTGGGCGTTTCTATGAATTACTTCTTCATCGATAAAAATGGCCCTTTCAATACCGAGGATAATGAGCTTCTTCAGCTTGTAAGCGAATTTTACAGCGTTCCGAGTGACGTCAGAGTTGAATTTTTAGCTTTAGTGCGAAAACTCCGGCAGTTTTCGCAGCAATATCAAAATTCCTATAGTGAAGTGGAGGAGACTGATTGATGAATGTCATAAAGTATACAATTTCAGCTCTTCTGGCTGTATTCGTTTTAAGTCCTTCCTCTGGCTATTCTGCCAGCCAAGACGCTTGTGCGATTTGGATATGTTTGCCAGGAGGGTTTCCATCAGGATGCAGCGGTGCTTACAGCGAATTTAAAAAACGTATCAAAAAGGGCAGAGATCCGCTTCCAAGGCTATCGTCATGTACGACCGGCCCAAATGGAGAAAAGGTAGATGGTCATTATCAGCTTGGATATGAGAGGTTTGAGCCATGCGATGATGGTTATGTTCTGCGTGAACGATCGCAGGGATATAGAGCTATTGAGGGAGCTTGTTACAGGCAATTCTGTGCGCCGTCACAATTTCAGGATAATTCAAGCTGTCAAAACTATACTGCGGTTTTAAGGCCTAAGCCATATTACGTGAAAATGTGGGTGAATGGTGATTATTTGGGGCAATATTTTTATTAGAAATTAGCAATGCTGAGTTTAATTGTTGATTTAGTAACTCTTCAGTGATAATGTGATCACTATGAGCAAGTTTATTTTACTATTTACAGCATTTACTATGATCGTCTCCGTGACGGTCTGCGCTTCGCATGCTGCTCATGCCAGTGTTGATACGGACACGGAAATCTCCATAAGCGTTGATGCCGACAGCTCAGAGGATACCTCCCTGGGCAGTAATGGCTGCGATATGTCTTGCGGAGGATGTTGTATCCATCATGCTATTGACACTTCTCACAGCAACAACCTAGCCTCTGCAGGTCAAGGAAAGCTGCTTATGCCCGATACCACTCTGTTTGTATCGGATGTTATTTCCGGCCTCAAACGCCCTCCCAGAGCTTAATTTTATAAGGCGTAGTGTATCTGCTCACTGACGAATGTCATGCGCAGGTATGTTTTTGCGACCTTATTCTTCAAGACTGCGCTTTTATATCAAGCGCCGCCTTATCCCCTTATTGACCCAAAAAAGGAAACTATAATGAAAAAACTACTCTATACTTCTGCGTTGGCTGTTCTTTTGTGGCAACCGACACTCGCTGGAGCCGAGACGCTGGATAAACAGGCGGCACTCCAGAGAGCTTTGCAGAACAACCCGACCTATAAGGCGGCGCTGGCGAATATTGATGCGGCGGACGGATCACGCCTTCAGGCCTCTTTACCACCGAACCCCGATGCCGTTTTTGAGATTGAAAACTTCGCCGGAGAGGATGAAAATGAAGGTTTTGACGGCGCTGAACTCACACTTGGCATTGAGCAAACAATTGAGATGGGCGGCAAGCGTAGCAATCGCACCAAGGTCGCCGATTTTGATTATAAAATTTCTCAACAACAAGCCAAAGCACAAGCCTTGAGCCTTCTCGCTGAAACTGAATAT
>DELD01000017.1:0-151 GCA_002354205.1 Micavibrio sp. UBA2705
GTCATCAAATGAACGATCATCACGTTTTTTGAAGCTTGACTTGCGATCATCAAAGCTGCGCTCGTCATCACGTTTAAATGGCTTGCGGCCTTCAAATGAGCCGCGGTCATCGCGTTTTTTGAAGCTAGATTTACGGTCATCAAATGAACGA
>DELD01000017.1:448-8166 GCA_002354205.1 Micavibrio sp. UBA2705
ACGATCATCACGCTTTTTGAAGCTAGATTTGCGGTCATCAAATGAGCGGTCGTCTCTTTTATCAAAGCTGCGACCTTCGTCACGGCGGAATGATTTTTTCTTGCCGCCGTAATTATCGTTATTACCGAATTTTTTACCGCCGCCTTTATATGCGTTAGACTTGCCGCCATAACCGCCGCCGCTTTTGCCGCGACTTGGACGTTCGCCGTAATTGCCTCTATCTTCCTTGCTTTTCGGGTCGATAAGACGCTGAATAGCTGCCCAGCGGCGACCATCTTGTGGTGAGATCAAGCATAATGCGTGACCTTTAGCGCCAGCGCGGGCTGTACGGCCAATACGGTGAATGTAATCTTCAGGCATCATTGGCAAATCATAGTTAATGACATGAGCGATGTGTGGAATATCAAGGCCGCGAGCAACAACATCTGTTGCAACAAGCACGCGGAACTGTTCAGCGCGTAATTTTTTGATGATTTTCTCACGTTTATGCTGGCGCAGATCACCATGAATTGCATCGGCGCTAACACCATCTGCTTTTAGTTTTTTTGCAAGAGCTTCTGTTTCGCGTTTTGTGTTTGAGAAAACAATAATCGTGCCTTCACGGGTTGATAATTCGTGCATCAGTGTTTTGTATTTTTTGTCACGCTGGACGAATAAAACATCTTGCTGAATATTTTTGGCCGCTGTGTTGGCTTCGCCAATTTCAACGCGCTCTGGGTTGTTCAAATATCTGTCAGCCATACGCATAATGTTGTTTGGCATGGTTGCTGAGAACATCAATGTTTGGCGGTCGCCAGTCATGTGCTTTTCAATTTCATCAAGCTGAATGCTGAAACCCATATCAAGCATACGGTCAGTTTCATCTAAAACAAGGAATCGTGTGTCTTTCAGTTTTAGGCTGCCACGTTTAAGGTGGTCATTAATACGCCCGGGCGTACCAACGATAATGCGTGGATTGCGTTCAAGCTGGGCGAATTGTGGGCGCATAGGCTCGCCGCCAATAATAAAGGCTGTTTGAATGCCGCTTTTTGGGCCGAGCATTTCACGGATCGCTTCCATGACTTGCTTACCAAGTTCACGTGTTGGCGTGAGGACAAGGCCAATACCTTCATCGCTGTTGAGTAATGCGTTAAGCATTGGAATCGCGAAAGCGGCTGTTTTACCTGTGCCTGTTTGCGCAGAGCCAAGAACATCACGACCATCAAGCGCGAAAGGAATCGTTTTTGCTTGAACCGGTGTGGCTTCCGTATAATTCATCATGGATAGGGATTTAAGTAAACGCGGCTCTAGGCCGAAGTCTTCAAACTTGGTCATATTAAGATCTTTCAAAAAAAGTTCGATTTAAGGCACGCCTCATGCGCTACCTTGCGTTCGTAGAATACTCGCTGTGTCGAACTTTTCAGGAAAGTGGCCGTGTCTATTTTGGCCTGCTTTGTAACACCTTAACACCAGTTGTAAGGGCGTGATTACCTTAGTAACATTGCTGGTAAAAGCTCGCTGTAATCAGATTTTCATCTTGCAAACTGCGAGCGGAAGATGACATATATCTTATGGTAAAGTCAAGCTAAATAATTGAAAATCTGAAATTCCTTATCTTTGGTGGTTCTTTTTCTCTTTTTTATACGCTATAATGCGCGCTGTTTTATGCAAAAGCATTTTAGAAACTTTTAGTGGGGCGGCGGCCTAATCATTTGTCTTCATCTTTAAAAAAATCAACAAAAACGAAGCCGCTTATTTCGGCGCAGCGCCATTGGTTTAATGGGCTGGTGTGTAACCATCAAAAGTTTTGGAAAAAACTGGGTGACTTTGAAAGCAAAGTTTTAGAATTTGACCTCGCGCCGCTTAAAATTGACCGCCCCGTTTATGTATGTGGGCTGGCGCGTTCGGGCTCTACCATTTTATTGGAATTTCTGGCTTCGCATCGTGACTTTGTGTCGCATAAATATAGCGATTTCCCGTTTGTCTTTACGCCGTATTTATGGCGTAAATTACAAAGAATATTGATGATGAAACCATCAAAACCAACCGAGCGTTTTCACGGCGATGGCATTAAGGTCACATCAGACAGCCCAGAGGCTATGGAAGAAGTGCTTTGGATGCATTTCTTTAAAGGGCTGCATAATATTGATACGCCTGCGCGTTTGAATGATGAAGGGGCGCGCAAGAAGTTTTTTGACTTTTACACGCCGCATATCAAGAAATTGCTGTATCAAAGCAAAGCGCCGCGCTATTTGGCGAAAGGCAATTACAACATTGCCCGCATTGAAAAAATTATGGCGGCGCTGCCTGATGCGAAGTTCATTATCCCTGTGCGCGACCCTGTCAGTCATGTCGAATCGCTTATGCGCCAACATGAACATTTTTTTGCCAAGACCAAAGGGCAAAAACGGGCGGTGGCACATTTACAGCGTGTTGGGCATTTTGAATTTGGCGCAGATATTCGCCCTGTCTATTTAGGGCGCGATGATGTGTACCACTCGATTGTTGATTTGTTTAAATCAGGCGACATGCTACGCGGCTATGCGCGGTACTGGGCTTATGTTTATGGTTATGTTTACGCGCGCTATGTTGAAAGCCCATCTGTATATTGTTATCGTTATGAAGATTTTTGCGATAATAGCGCCGAAATGCTCACCGATATTGCTGAGTTTAGCGGCGTATCCTTTAAGCCTGCAGCGCTTGAAATGTGGGCAGAGTATATTCAGCGCCCGACATATTACAAAACAGGGCTAAATGCCCGCAATTTAAAAATCATCACAGAAGAAACGCATGAAGTTGCGGCGCTTTGGGGATACGATCAGTAAGCCCTGCGTTATATATTACGTCTTATAACGCACCATGCATCAAGCAGATGCGTTCGATATCTTCGGCTTGTGGTGGTTTGGTGATGAACTCTTTGACTGCTTTATAGGCTTTGCAGCGCGTTTTGTCGTGGTCTAGCCGTGAGGATGAGACCATGATGATCGTGGTTTCACTATCAGGATATTTATCTTTAAATGCTTCTAAAAAACCATAACCATCTAGACCCGGCATTGTGATGTCTAAGAAAATCACAGCGGGAGCGTTATTCTTGGCTAATATATCAAGGGCTTCTTGGCCGTCATGCGCCTTGATGAGATGCGCGTTTGCGCCAAGCTCTTTTATTGTGCCTTCGTAATAAAGATGGACGATGATATCATCGTCAACGACCATGAAAGTGGGATTGTCAGCCATTGCAAATTACTCCTGTAATGGTATTGATAATTTAAATTTTGTGCCTTTTTCGGTTGGGATGAACTTTATCTCCGCGCCAATAATATGGGCGCTTTTCTGCGCAAGATATAAGCCAAGGCCGCTGCCGAATGAGACTTTAGGGTGAAAGCGTTTGAACATTTTGAAGACATGCTGATGCATGTCTTCTGGGATACCAATGCCATTATCCTCAATTTCAAGCATAAAGACACCACTTTCTTGGTTGGTTGTAAATTTTATGAAGGGCGCAGCCTCCTCCATGTCTTTATACTTCATGGCGTTGGAAACTAAATTTTCTATAATCATTCTTAAGCGTTCAGGCTTTGTATGTATGAAAGGCGGCGCGTTATAATCATAACGCAAATTGATTTGTACCCCGCCGCTTAAATGCGAGAGCAGCGCGGTAATGTCTTGGACCATATTTTCAATATTCACGGGCTCAATGCGCTCGTCTTTACGGGCAATAGTCAGCACTTCAAAAACATCATGATTTAACTGGTCTAAATATTCGAGTGATTTAATGATATGCTCAATTTCGAGTATCGCTTGATCAGTGTTGCCTCTTTCTAATGACGTTTTTGACATTTTAATTAAGGCAAGTGAGGAGACAATCGGGGACCGCAAATCATGGGTTATGCGGTAAGAAAACTCTTCAAGCTCTGCATTGGCTTCTTTTAACTGCGCAGCGGGGCGAATAAGCGCCTTTTGTATGGCGTAGAAAAGAAAGAGAATAAAACAGATGGACACAATAAGAATCTGTGCGGCATCAATTATCAGAATGCGTCTTAACTGTGCGGCATTTGGTGCGTCACTGATCAAGACAAGAACATTACCAATCGTCATTGCCCCTTGGCGCACAGAAATCAAGCTGCGGTGATCGGTCTGTGTGAGGGCGCTTTTATGGCGCGCGGGGCTGTGCTCGGTTATGTTTCCTTCTGCGTCTTTGTAACGCGCCATAAAGACATGGCCAAAATTACCATAGACGGAAACACCAATCACATTAGGATCAGCCAATTCAGAATCTAATATGGCGGAGGTGACTTGCTCAGAATAGACACGCTCGGCTGATTTTTGGTAAATATTCCAAATTGTCGGCTGTACGGCATTGGCGACGCGCTGGGCGATAAGTGCGGCCTTACTATTAAGCGCGGCATCCATATTGGCACTGGTCACATAATGGCGCATACCAACAAAAGCAGACATTAATATAATGCTGGCAAGGGTAAGGATGCATAAGAGGCGTATGGAATATTGCACGCGCGCCCTTTCTTAATCGTAGCTTTTAAAATGCTGATAATAATCAATAAAGTCTTGCTTAAATGCCTGTTTCGCGTCGAGCACTTTTTTGGTGTATGGGTCTTTCTTATAATTTGTAATAATGGCCTGATTGGCGCCACGCCAACGCTTAATATCGGCATCAGACCAGCGCGTAATATTCACGCCAGAAGCGATAAGCTGTTTTAACGCATCAAAATCAGCGCGCTTTGCTTTGAATGTTGTTGTTAATGTATAAGCCTGTATCGCGGTTTCGAGAATGGCCTGCAAATCGGGGCTTAAATTGTTATATGCATCTTGATTAATCAAGAAATCTGAGACCACAGAGGGCTGCCATATGGCAGGGACGATGGCGTTTGGCGCTATTTTATGGACGTTAAGGTCCAAAACGCCACCTGCCGTTGTCCACTCCACGGCATCAAGGTCGCCATTTTCTAGCGCGGGTAATATTTCCTGCGGGACGAGGGGGATTGTATATGCGCCCGATGCTTCGGAGAGAACTTCGCTTGGCAGGCCTGGGCCGATACGGACTTTTTTGCCTTCCAAATCGGCAAGGCCTGTAATCGGTTTTGGCGATAATAAGCCAAACTCCATACCTGGCCACCATGCGGGTCGCCAGATAATATTATGTGGCTGCGCCATTTCATTGGCGAGCGCCGTGCCTTCGCCAGCTAAGAAAAACATCATCGAGGAATCAAGGTTCATAAAGTCAAATGGGCCAGCGTTCATAACGGCCCATGCAGGGTTTTGCCCAGACCACCAATTGGGCCAGCCATTTCCCATTTCGACGCGGCCTTCGCTGACAGCAGCAAAAATATCAGGGCCATTGGTGATTGACCCGCCAGCATGAGGCGTAATAATGAGCCGGCCTGCGGACATGCGTTTGACATTGTCGCTAAAATTTTTAAGCTCAGTAAAATCAATACTAGTCGCGCTTGCTTGGGACTGTAATTGCCATTCTATGACGCGGGGCTGTTTATCCTTACACGCGCCAAGAAACAATACAGATGAGACTGCGAGCATAAGCGCAGCGAAGTTTTTGATTTGGTGAAGCATAATAATCCTAAAAAACACATTTAAATATAAGAATATTCTAACATGTATTTCTTGCGGATTCATTAAGATAATAAACGCCGTTTTATTGAGGTATACTTTAGCCTTAAAGGCCTATCTATAAGCGTTTAGCCCTTGTTCAATGGCCGGACAGCTACGGTCTTTATTTAGGCACATAATCGAACTGACGAGGAGCTGATAAAAGGATAAGTCAGGCTTGATATTTGTTTGCTCTGAAACATCATAAATCATATTTGCACATTCAGTGAAGGCACTTTTCATGGCATAGGCAGGGTAGTTGCCTTTTGTTCCTGCGGTGGCGGCGGCACAGTTTTGTTTAATTTGCTCAACAGCGCCAATCATGCCATTGCTTTCAAGGTCGCCAGCGTAATTCGCTGCAAGGATCAGCGTGGCCTGTGAAATATTGGTCAGGCATTTGGATGTTTCCCACTGCTTCAAACAGCTATTGGATAAGGTTTTTGCAAAAAGCTGCGTTTCTGCTGATGGTTCTTGTGCGTGGGATGTTGTTGCTGTTAAGGGCATCACTTGCATGAAGCAGATTAAGGTGAAAATTTTAGCTACTCTAAAAATAAATATTTTAGACACAATACGCTCCTTAGAATGTTTAGTGCGTGATTCTTTCCTATTTTTTATGTCTGGTCAAATCAAAGCGATAAGTGTTTGATTTTAAGCTTTTAACGGATTTTTCTAATATAGTGTGCAGCGCACAAAATGTTTATTGCGAAAAAGAATCACCTTTATTTTTATCGGTTTTCCTCAGGCCTTGCGTAAAATAATAATAAACCTTGGAAAGGGGCCGATAAAAAGGCTAAGATACGCGCTCTTATAATAGATAAAACAAGAATATATCGGGAGAGATCATGACAGATATTGTGATTAGTGGAACGGGGCTTTTTACGCCGCCATACACCATTAGTAATGAAGAGCTTGTCGCGTCATTTAACAGCTATGTTGATACATATAATCAGCAGCATAAAATTGCAATTAATGGCGGTGAGGTAAGCGCGCTTGAACATTCTAGCGCGGAATTTATCGCCAAAGTTTCGGGCATTAATGCACGTTACGTGATGGAAAAAGATTCGATCCTAAACCCTGAAATTATGACTCCGCGCATCCCAGAGCGCGCAAATGATGAGCTATCTGTGTTGGCAGAGATGGCAGTGAAAGCCGCGAAAGACGCGATGCAAGCTGCGGGAAAAACGGCGGCAGATATTGATGGTGTCTTACTGGCGTGTTCAAATGCACAGCGCCCTTACCCCGCCGTGGCGATAGAAGTACAAGAAGCGCTCGGCATTGATGGTTTTGCTTTTGATATGAATGTGGCTTGTTCATCAGCGACATTTGGCCTGCAAGCGGCGGCGGATATGATCAAATCAGGTAGCGCGCGAGCAATATTGGTTGTGAACCCTGAAATATGTTCAGGTCATTTGGATTTCCGTGACCGTGATTGTCACTTTATTTTTGGTGATGTGGCAACGGCGTCTATTTTAGAACGCGCTGAGACTGCGACATCAGCTAAAAATTATGAAATTGTCAGTACAAAATTAAAGACAAAATTTTCAAATAACATCCGTAATAACTTTGGCTTCTTGAACCGCGCTGCACCTGAAGGCATTGGTGCGCGTGATAAATTATTCATCCAAGAAGGACGTAAAGTCTTTAAAGAGGTTATTCCGATGGTCGCGGATTTAATTACCGCACACCTCAAGGAACAAAATATTGAGCCAAGCAGCGTTAAGCGCCTATGGCTGCATCAGGCGAACCTCCACATGAACGAGTTGATTAGCCGCAAAGTTTTAGGACGCGAGCCTACGGCGCAGGAAGCGCCCGTGATTTTGGATGAATATGCGAATACAAGCTCCGCTGGTTCAATCATCGCCTTTCATAAATATAGTGATGATTTGCAAAAAGGCGATTTGGGCGTGATTTGTTCATTTGGTGCGGGCTATTCAATAGGCTCTGTAATTATTAAGAAGCGATAAGAAGGTTAAACATCATGCGTGACAATGCAGGGCAGCATATACGCCAGCGTTTTGAAGATAATATCGATACATTTAAGCAATGGCGGCGCGACATTCACAAGCACCCTGAATTGGCGTTTGAAGAATGTCGCACGGCGGATATTGTTGCGGAAAAGT
>DELD01000017.1:8452-8770 GCA_002354205.1 Micavibrio sp. UBA2705
CGGCGGATATTGTTGCGGAAAAGTTAGAAAGCTGGGGCATTGAGGTTCATCGCGGGCTTGCCAAAACGGGCGTTGTCGGCGTGTTGAAAGGCAAAGCCGATAGCGCAGGGCGCAGCATTGGCCTGCGCGCAGATATGGATGCGCTCAGCATTGATGAGGTCAATGACTTTGCTCATAAATCCGTCCATGATGGGACGATGCATGCTTGCGGGCATGATGGACATACCACTATGTTATTGGCCGCCGCAGAATATTTAGCCGAAACACGCGATTTTGACGGCACGATTTACTTTATTTTCCAGCCTGCCGAAGAGGGCG
>DELD01000017.1:9050-9733 GCA_002354205.1 Micavibrio sp. UBA2705
TTTTCCAGCCTGCCGAAGAGGGCGATAAAAACGGCACGGGCGGCGGGCGCGTCATGGTCGAAGAAGGGCTGTTTAAACAGTTTAAAATTGATCGCGTTTTTGGTCTGCATAACTGGCCTGAATTAGCCGTTGGCAAAATGGCGATTTGCGCAGGGGCAATGACGGCAAGCACGGACGGTTTTGAAATTGTTGTGCATGGCAAAGGCGGTCACGCCGCTATGCCGCATTTGCATATTGATTCTGTGCTTATTGCCTCGACAATTGTGGTTTCACTTCACGGGATGATCAGTTCGAACACCCGCCCGCAGGACGGTAATTTGCTCAGCGTTTGCCAAATTAATGGCGGCAGCAGCGATTCTGCTATGCCTGAAAGCGTGACTTTAAAAGGTACAGTGCGCTGCTTTGGGCATGAAAGCCGCGCACAGATTGAGAAAAACATGCGTCAAATTGCACAATCTATTGCAGCGGCGCATGGTGCAAGCGCGGAGGTCACCTATCATCGTGGCTACCCATCGGTCGTGAACACTGAAGCGGAAACCGAAATGGCGTGGCAAGCGGCGCTAAATGTCGTCGGCGCTGAAAATGTTGAAAAATTTAGCCCAACAATGGGCGGCGAAGACTTTGCCTATATGCTACAAGAATGCCCAGGGGCGTATATAGCCCTTGGTCAAGCGCCCGCCGAT
>DELD01000017.1:10026-10257 GCA_002354205.1 Micavibrio sp. UBA2705
GCCCCCGCCGATGGTCGCCCGTCGCCAGCCCTGCATAATGGTCATTATGACTTCAATGACGATGCCACCCCCATTGGGGCGGCATATTGGGCGGCGCTTGCGGAATCTATTTTAAGCGCTTAAGCGCATGGCCGAGCATAATAAAAAAGGCCTCAATATGTTTTGAGGCCTTTTGTGTGTTTGTCGTGCAGATTTGTCTTTAAGGGGCAGGGCTTGCCGAGGGGGCGGTGC
>DELD01000057.1:0-25123 GCA_002354205.1 Micavibrio sp. UBA2705
CCCATGCTTCAGTCATATCAAAGAAGCGTGGGCCAAATTCATCATCGTTGGGGCCGATTAATGGGTTGAATCCTGACATGTTGACATGGTCTTCAATGCTCATGATTGAACCTGCTGGCATATTCATGCGCAGGCTGCCCGCGGCATTTGTAATGATTATGCGCTCAACACCCAATTTTTTGAATGTGCGGATCGCGATGGCAAGCTGCGGCGCTGGGTGGCCTTCATAAAGGTGCATACGCCCTTGCATACAGACAAGCGGCGTGCCGCCAACGGTACCAACAAGCAGGCGACCTGCATGGCCTTCGACCGTTGGCTGTGGGAAATCAGGGATGTTATCGTAAGTGATCGTGCTTTCAATCTCCATATTGTCACCAAAGCTACCAAGGCCGCTACCGAGGATAATGGCTGTCTTGGGGAATGCCCCTTTATGGTGCTGTTTGATGGCGTTAACGCTTCTTTCGATCTCTGGTGCAGTCATATTCTATACTCCCTGAATAAAAGGCTATGGAAATTTATAAAAAAATGTCGTATGATCGCGCCCATATCGACATATCTGTTACGTGTAAGTTTGGCTATCATACAAATATATCTGTATTTGTGAAGCTAAATTCTTATATCGCGCAGATGAAATTTATAGCGGCGCTTATCAAAGGCACTGCACTGTTTGAGGAGAAATATTTTGCGCGCGATTATTCTTGTATTGGATTCTTTTGGTGTTGGCGAAACCGCAGATGCGGCTGATTTTGGTGATGTGGGCGCAGATACATTTGGTCATATTGCAGAGCGTTGTGCCGAGGGCAAAGCCGATAAAGAGGGCGTGCGCTCAGGTAAACTGCATATCCCGAATATGATGCGTTTAGGCCTCGGCCTAGCTGCCGAACAATCAACAGGCAAGGCCTTACCTGTTGATAAGGCTGATGGCGAAATTACAGGTAAATACGGCGTCGCCGCTGAAATAAGCAAAGGTAAAGATACACCAAGCGGTCACTGGGAAATCGCAGGCGTGCCAGTGCAGTTTGACTGGGGATACTTCCCCAAAGAAGTGCCAAGTTTCCCTGATGCGCTTGTTGATGCTTTGGTAAAAGAGTGTGATTTACCGGGTATATTGGGCAATTGCCATGCATCGGGCACGGTTATTCTTGACCAATATGGTGAAGAGCATATTAAGACGGGTAAGCCGATTGTTTATACTTCTGCGGATTCCGTGCTGCAAATTGCCGCGCATGAAGAGCATTTCGGCCTAGAGCGCCTGTATGACATTTGCGCCGTGGCGCGTAAGCTGGTTGATGAATATAATATAGGGCGCGTGATTGCGCGTCCATTCCTTGGTGAGCGCACAGGTGGTTTTGAACGTACAGGCAACCGCCGTGATTTATCTGTACTGCCCCCTGCGCCGACATTGCTTGATAAAATGGCTGATGCAGGCGGCGAGGTGATTTCCATTGGTAAAATCGCTGATATTTACGCCCATCAAGGCATTACACAAAAATATAAAGCCACAGGTAATGCACAAATTTTTGATGTGACAATGGAGCATATTGAAAAATCCAATGATAATTCCATCGTCTTTTCCAATTTTGTTGATTTTGACATGCTTTATGGTCACCGCCGCGATGTGATTGGCTATGCCGCAGCATTAGAAGAATTTGACCGTAATTTGCCGCGCCTACAAAATGCGCTGCGTCCTGATGATGTTGTTATTATAACTGCGGATCATGGGTGTGATCCTACATGGCCGGGCACAGACCATACACGTGAACATGTGCCGGTTATTGCCTTTGGGCCAAAAGTAAAACCCGGTGCAATCGGGAAAAGAGAAACCTTCGCTGATATTGGTGCAAGCCTTGCGTCTTATTTGGGGTTAGAGCCCTTGGACTTTGGCACATCATTTTTAAACGAAGAAACAGAAAATAAAGAGTGAGGTTATGTTGAAAAATAATGTTGAGATATTGCACAATAGCTTACCGCGCGTCGAGGGCTGTGCATTCCACCCTGATTGGGTTGATGAAATTAAGATTAACAAATCTGCTGTTGATCGCCGCATTGCGACTTTAAACAACCGCCGCACCGTGAAAAAAGAATATCAAGCGGCATGGCTGTTAAAGGCGATTTCTTGCATAGATTTAACCACATTATCGGGTGACGATACCCCAGGGCGCGTAAGACGGCTTTGCGCCAAAGCACGCAACCCTGTGCGCCCTGACATTTTAGAAGCACTTGGCTTCGCTGATAAGGGTCTGACCACTGGCGCGATTTGCGTCTATCATGAAATGGTTGAAACGGCTGTTGACGCATTGAAAGGCAGCGGCATTCCTGTTGCCGCCGTCTCAACGGGTTTCCCTGCGGGGCTTGCGCCGCTTGAAACGCGCTTGGCTGAAATTCGCGCTTCTGTCGCTGCAGGCGCTGAAGAAATTGATATTGTTATCTCGCGCCGTCATGTTCTCACTGGCAACTGGCAAGCGCTGTATGATGAAGTAAAAGCATATCGCGAAGCGTGCGGCGATGCGCATATGAAGGCGATTTTGGCAACTGGGCAGCTTGGTTCAATTACTAAAGTGGCGAAAGCGTCTATGGTTTGTATGATGGCAGGATCTGATTTCATTAAAACATCAACAGGCATGGAAAGCGTCAATGCAACATTGCCTGTATCATTAGTGATGATCCGCATGATCCGTGATTTTTATGAGAAAACAGGTCAGAAGGTAGGGTACAAACCTGCAGGCGGCATTGGTACATCAAAAATTGCGCTGCAATATTTAGTGCTGATTAAAGAAGAATTGGGTGATGAATGGTTACAACCGCATATGTTCCGCTTTGGCGCATCAAGCTTGCTTGGCGATATTGAGCGCCAGCTTGAACATTTTGTCACTGGGCGTTATTCAGCCGCAAACCGCCACCCTATGGGCTAAACCTCTAAAGCGAGATAATAGAGCCCCAGAGCAAGAAATTTAGGAATAATTACGATGAATAATATAGCAGAAATATACGAAACAATGTCATATGGCCCTGCGCCAGAACAATCTGATTATGTGCATGAATGGTTAGCCGCACATAAAGACGGTTTTAAACTTTTTATTGATGGAAAATGGGTTGCCCCAAAAGGCGGCGAAAAATTCATTGAAAGCCATAACCCTGCAAATGGCGAATATCTAGGTAAAATTGCCGTTGCAGGTAAGGAAGACGTTGATGCCGCCGTGAAGGCTGCCGCAAAAGCGTTTCCGAAATGGTCAGGTTTATCAGGCCATGAACGCGCTAAGCATTTATATACACTCGCGCGCCTTATACAGAAAACTGGGCGTTTCTTTTCTGTGCTTGAGACATTAGATAATGGCAAGACCATTCGCGAAACGCGCGATATTGATGTGCCATTAGTCGCGCGTCACTTCTATCACCATGCAGGATGGGCGCAGTTAAGGGATGAAGAACTGGCCGACCAAGAACCTTTAGGCGTTGTCGGGCAGGTTATTCCTTGGAACTTCCCGCTATTAATGATGGCGTGGAAAATCGCCCCTGCGATTGCCGCGGGTAACTGCGTGGTATTAAAACCGGCAGAGTACACATCACTCACCGCGCTTTATTTTGCAGAGCTTTGCGAAGAAGCGGGTATTCCTGCTGGCGTGATTAATATTGTCACAGGCGCAGGGGAAACAGGTTCTCAGATTGTGAACCACCCAGATATTGCAAAAGTCGCTTTTACGGGCTCTACAGGCGTTGGCCGCTACATCCGCGAAGCAACGGCAGGAAGCGATAAGAAGCTGACTTTAGAACTTGGCGGTAAGTCGCCTTATATTGTGTTTGAGGATGCTGATTTAGATAGCGCCGTTGAAGGGCTTGTTGACGCAATTTGGTTTAACCAAGGGCAAGTTTGCTGTGCTGGTTCTCGTTTGCTTGTTGAAGAGGGTGTTGCCGCGCGCGTGGTTGAGAAAATCAAAGCCCGCCTTAGCAATTTCCGCGTAGGCGATCCGCTTGATAAGACAATGGATATGGGCGCGATTGTAGACCCCGTACAGCTTGAACGCATTGCAGATATGGTAGACAAAGGCGAAGAAGAGGGCGCAACGATTTGGCAGCCTGAGTTTAACTGCCCTGATAAGGGGTGTTATTATCCTCCAACATTGGTAACCGACGTTAGCCCGTGTAATACGCTTGTGCGTGATGAAATTTTTGGCCCTGTATTAACAGTGATGACGTTCCGTACCTTAAAAGAAGCCGCAGACCTTGCCAATAATACGCGCTTTGGCTTAGCGGCGAGCATTTGGTCTGAAAACATTAACCGCGCCCTTGAAATATCATCAATGGTCAAAGCTGGCGTTGTTTGGGTCAATACAACCAATCAATTTGATGCTGCTTGTGGCTTTGGTGGATACCGCGAATCTGGCTTTGGCCGTGAAGGTGGTAAAGAAGGCATGTATGAATATATGAAGCCGAAAGGCGAATGGCTTGGCAGCGAAGGAAACCTTATTGATGCACCTGCGCCAAATAAGGTCGCTAATGATGTTGGCTTAAAAGCCATAGACCAGACAGCGAAAAACTATGTTGGCGGCAAGCAGGCAAGACCTGATGGCGGCAATACGGTCACCGTACTAACCCATGACGGCAAGATTGCAGGCCGCGTTGGTGAGGGTAACCGTAAAGATATTCGTAATGCGGTTGAGGCGGCATATAAGAATGCGGGCTGGTCATCAGCCACGGCGCATAACCGCGCGCAGGTTATTTACTACATCGCGGAAAATCTAAGCTACCGCGAAGATGAAATTATTGCTCGCCTTGTTACGCTTACTGGCGTTACGAAGAAAGCGGCAAAAGCTGAATTTGATATGTCCGTGAGCCGTCTGTTTAGCTATGGCGCTTGGGCGGACAAATTTGATGGCATGGTGCATACGCCGCCGCTTAAAAATGTTGCTTTGGCTGTGAATGAGCCCATTGGCATTATGGGTATTGTCTGCCCTGATGTGATGCCGCTTTTATCATTTGTATCCTTGGTCGCGCCGGCGATTGCAATGGGTAACCGCACCGTCGTTATCCCATCGCAGCGTTACCCATTACTCGCGACGGATTTTTACCAAATCCTTGAAACATCAGACCTGCCAGCAGGCGTGATTAATATTGTCACAGGTGAGCGTGATGAATTAGCGGGCGTTTTGGCGAAGCATGACCAAGTCGAAGCGCTTTGGTATCATGGCTCAGCCGAGGGCAGCGCGATGATTGAAAAAGAAAGCGCTGCGAATTTAAAACGCACATGGGTCAATAATGGCAAAGCGCGTGATTGGCTATCATCCCACGGCGAAGGCCGCCGCTTCTTACGCGAAGCAACGCAGGTCAAAAATATATGGTTGCCTTATGGTGATTGATTAATATAGAGAACCCTCTTGATGTAATGTTAAGAGGGTTATTTTTATGGCTGGCGTTAAGGCGGATATTTAAAGTTGCGCCGCGAGTTTAAAGATTAAAAGGGTTGTTGAAACCAAAACCTTTGCGCAGTGTACTGTTAAGGTTTATCTCTTGCATTAATGCTGTGTATTTTGCCTTATGTGCGCTGAAAGCGATCACTTTGCCAACTAAATCGTTCGTATTTTTAATGTTTAGGGCATTTTGCAGCTGTTTTTCACTTAGAAAGGGCTCGTTATTGGTTTGATGTGATGATAACATCCCATTTAAGCTTAATTGATGGTCGCGACGGCTATATTCGGCTTTATATTTTGTTAAATGCTGAATATAGCTTTGAATATATTCATCCATTACAGGGTTGTTTTTAAACATCTCTACGCTAAAAAATTCTTGGATGGCGGCTTGGCGCCCTTTGATGATGCGTGGCTGTAATGCTTCGCCGCGCTGGGTGTGGTTGAAATGATAGAAATTCAGCGTAGCCGTCACGTCACTGGGCTGTTTCAAGCTTAGGTTTTCTATGCCTGTAAGTCCCTTTAAAAATGCTTTGAGGTAATCACGCCCTGCCACGCCTTTTTTCTTGAAGAAACCATCAAATGCTTTTTCGGCGATACTGCCTTCTGCCTTGCCCTCAGCTAACGTCTTTAAATAGCGTTTTACTGCAAATTCACTTTGATTTGTATATGCATGTGCTTCACCAAGTAAATGGAGGCAGATAAAGCTGTTCATATTCGCTGTATTGGCGCGGCGGCTTTGTAACATATGCTGTGTGGCGTGCGTAGCCTCATGATCGAGGGCAATACGAATGGCTTCATCAGAAAATGCCATGTTCACTTGAATGGCACGCGCCGTATTATCAAAATGCGCTGGGCCTGCGTTACGGTTATAAATATGGGTTAGACGGATATTATTTGTCTTTAAACTGCGTACAATAAGACGAAAGTCATCTAGGCCTTGGCTCTCATTAAAAATGCCAATTAAATGCTTTGTCCTTTCTTGTTTACTTTTCATACTACACACCGTCTAAATATTATTATGTAGGGTTTATAATATGGAAACAGGTGTGATGTCAATAAATATAAGGCTTAGTGCACTTTTCTATGATAAAATAAACCATGAATAAAGAAAAACCAGCACAGAAAAAAGCACCGAGCGTGACAAAGGCAACCCAGACCACCCCGCAAGATAACCGTGAACTCTCATCGCCGACATGCTATATGCATGAATTTCCTGAATATTTTGAAGCGCAAGATCAGCAGCCCGAAAAGAAAAATAAGTAGAAAATTCGGGGGCAGGTTGGCTTGTTTTTTAGAAAAATGGTGGGCGGTACAAGGATTGAACTTGTGACCCCTTGCGTGTCGAGCAAGTGCTCTACCGCTGAGCTAACCGCCCACGTCTTTGCGGTTTAGTGGAGTTTGTATAGCACTGTGTGGGTGGGGGTACAAGGGGAAAATGCGTATGGAGGTATATTTTTTTGTGGTTTAAGCGGCGAGGAGTTTTTCGACTTGGTCGACGAGGTCCTTGAGGTGGAATGGTTTGGATATTACTTGACCGGGTTTGCTGACGGCGTTGATGCGTTTTTTGTCGCCAAGCGCAATCGCGGCAAAACCTGTGATGAACAGAACTTTTAATGAGGGGTGGAGCTTCATCGCACGCTGCGAAAGCTCTAACCCATCCATGCCGGGCATGACAATATCGGTAAGGAGCAAGTCAACATTGGGTGCCGTTTTTAGGTAAGCGAAAGCCTCTGCGCCATCATCGCAGCATTTGACCTTGTGGCCAGCCTTAGTTAGGGCGGCGTCTAAAAATCCGCGCATTGCTGCGTCGTCTTCTGCCAAAACAATGTTTGCCATGTGCTAGTGTCTTCTACCCTGTGAGGTGATGGTTAATGTTAATGGTTTTACCATAGCAAATAAAGAGGCAGGAAATCAGTGTTTTTATTTGGGTTCTCCACAATATCACGCGAATGTTATAGGGGTAAGATGCGCCAAGAATTGTGCATAAAAACGCTTTAGGCTTGCGTTTGTAACGTCAATCGTTTGAGATAATCCCTATATGAGCAAGCAAGGAGCAGGCAATGCAGAGCGATAAATATGGATTAGTAGCGGATATTGGGGCGACCAATGCGCGGTTTGCCATTGCAGATGCGGGCGGCGTTCATGATGCGATGACGCTACAATGCGCTGACCATGAGAACATCGTTGATGCGGCGGAGCATTATATTAAAATGGTTTCAGCGAATATTAACCAGCCAAAAGCAGGGATGATCGCGATTGCGGGCCCTGTGCAGGGTGATATCTTTGAAATGACTAACCATGTATGGCGTTTTTCGATTAAGGAAACTCAGCAAAAGCTGAAATTTGACCATTTTCGCGTGATGAATGACTTTGAAGCGATTGCCCACGCCGTACCATCAATGGACGCAGCGTATATTGAACAAATTGGCGGCGGCGTAGCGCAGAAAAATAGAACAATCGCCGTGGTAGGCCCAGGGACAGGGCTTGGCGTTGCGGGGCTGATTTGGGATGGCGATAAATACGTTGTTAACGCAGGCGAAGGCGGGCATGTGACTATGCCTGCGCGCAGCTTCCGTGAATATGAATTGATTGATCAGCTTCATTATAAATACCGCCACATTTCGGCTGAGCGCGTGTGTTCGGGTAAAGGGCTTGTGAACCTTTATAATGCGATACGCTCATTTGATGAGATTAGCATTAAAGAAGCTCCTGATTTAGAACCCGAAGATATTGCAAAAAAAGCAATCGGCGAAGAGTGTGAAATCTGTGTTGAGGCGCTTGATTTAATGTATGGTTTTTTGGGAACAATCGCGGGTAATTTGGCGTTAACTTATGGTGCGCTAAGCGGCGTATATATTGCGGGCGGCATTACGGCGAAGCTGGGCGATTACATCCATAATTCGCGTTTCCGCGAAGAATTTGTCCGCAAGGGACGTTTTGAAAATTACCTTGGGGATATTCCAACATTTCTGATTAAGCATGAAAACATCGCCTTTGTGGGGCTGCAAGATCAGCTTTTACGGGCTTTGAAATAGAACTCTTTTTATGTTAACAATTTGGTTGTCATAAGACTGCGCTGGTGTTATATAGGCCAGTAGATAGAATGGTGAACGATTAAGGGGTTAAAACCATGCTGGATAATAATTGGCTAGCGCGTAAATGGCGTGAATTATCAGAGGGGCAGGCTGTTAAAGCACATCATGCGGCGCAAGAAGCCGCATTGTCAGCTGCTATTTGCGAGGGTAATGTAGAAAAGTTAGATTCTATTATTGCTGAGACTCGGGCTTTAGATAAGTTTGCGCATAAACGTGTTTCTCGTTTACTTGAAAGCGCAATGGCTTGCGATGATGTGAACATTTTTACAAAAATTTTGGATATGGTGCCGCAGTTTGATACGAATTTTCAACTCGAAGACCGCTGGACGGCACTTGAACTTGGTAGTGGCTACACAAAAACGCCTTTGTTAATAGCGGCTTTGAACAATGGCGCGGAGGCTGTTGCGGGTTACCTAGCTATGCATGAAAATACAGATATAACGTTGCGCGAGTATAGCCAGCATTATTTATGTGCAGGCGGCATATCAACAGACACGGAAGAGTTTGGCGACAAAGCATCCGTTTTGGCGATGAAAATAGGCGCGTATGGTGTCGCTGAACAGCTGCGAATTCGTGAAGATAGAGGCCCGAAAAGTCGCATTGTTAAAACACATAGCCTTAATTAGTCGCGTCACGCATGGCATCCATAAATTCTTGTGCGGCACTTTGCCAGCTATAATGGGTCTTGGCGTATTGGATGCGTTGATCTGCTGTGCCGAGATTAAGAGCACGCTGCGCGGCGGCGCTTAAATCGTCATCGACTGCGCCAAGGAAATCTTCTGTGATAATATCTTTGGGTCCTGTGACGTTATAACCTGCAAGCGGCAGGCCGCAGGCCATGGCTTCGATCAATACCATGCCAAATGTATCTGTTTTTGATGGGAAAACGAAAACATCACCGCAGCGATAATATGCCGCGAGGCCTTCGCCCTTATGCGCGCCGACAAAACGCGCATCAGCATAACGTGTTTTAAGACGGGCATGGTCAGGGCCGCTGCCGACAATCAGTTTATCACCTAGCCATGGCATATCTAAAAACGCTTTGAGGTTTTTTTCAATCGCGATGCGCCCAACATAAATAGCGACAGGGCTGCGGAGCTGTTTCTTGATCTCATTAACGTGACCATCAGGGCGAAAAATATCATAATCCACCCCGCGTGAGAAGTTATAGCGCGGCGTTTTAAACTCCCATTTGTCAAGGTCTTCAGCAAGGCTGCTCGTTGCTATCAGCATGGCGCTGGACGTGCTGTGGAACTTACGGGTGTACCAAATGCCAAAGTTTTTGGCGGGACGCTTAAGGGCTTTCCAATATTTTCCTGCGCGCTCCGCCATATAATCAGGGAAATGGGTGTGGTAGGCGCTGGTATAAGGAATGTTATGCTTAATGCAATAGCGTCGCGCTGCCCAGCCAAGCGGGCCTTCTGTGGCGATGTGAATGCCATCTGGAGCGTGGCGTTTAATGAGGCGTTTTAAGCGGCGATAAGGGAAAAGCGCTAGTTTAATTTCGCTATAGCCGAGCATAGACACGGTATATTTGAAATCGCGCGGGCCAATAACTGTGACGCGATGGCCTGTTTTTTCAAGTTCTTCGATCACATGTTCATAGGTGCGCACGACCCCGTTAATTTGGGGATGCCATGCATCGGATATGATTAATATGCTATTGAGATCAGCCACTATTTGTTTTTACTTGTTATGTTTGCGTTTCATACTCATGCTTTAGTTATCAGACATTATGCGCTTTTAGCAAGTGATATTCGTGCCTGCGTCATGGGCATTACAGATAAGCGCTTCAAAACATAGCAGATTTACCCTATAATGGTATAAACACATGTCAGTAGGACAATGAAATAAATAGGATATTTATGATGAAATTTCGCTTGGTTGGTAAAATTATTGGGCTGAGCAGCGCGTTACTGCTGGCGCTGTCATGGCAAAGTGCCGCGGCGCAGGTGCAAGAAAATTGTTCGCCTGTTTATGAAGAAATTATTCCGTTAAAAAACCCAAGCTTTACGAATTTGTATGAATGGCGGCGCGTCGTTGGGCGCACAGGTTATGATTGGTTTAGCGCCTATGTGGAGCTAGCAGGTGACCAGTCATTGACGATAGGGATATCAACGCAGGACATTAATGATGGCAAGGCCGCGCGTTTTTTGTCGCTGACGCGCTATGATAAAGAAGGCCAAATCATTCGCGAGCATCAAATCTCTGTGCCAAATATCAAAAATGTTGTCGGGGCGCTACGCATAGGGGCTGATATAATCGTCGGCGTGAATATAGCGCAAGCAGACGGGCGCGTATTGCCGCAATTGCTGCGGATGAGTGCACAGGGCGAAAAGTTAAAAAGCCATAGCTTTAAAGAAGAAGGCATTGATTTAGAGTTAGTGGATGTTGTTTTGGATCAAGATAAAAATCTTGTGCTGTCGTTTCAATCTGAAAATCAGCGCTATGCAGGCGACATGGCAAGTATTCAATACACTTTAGATAAGAACTTCAAGCAATTGCGCCGTCGCCTTTATATGCCCGGTACGCCGAACAGCTATAATAAAATGACGCTAAATGGTGATGGCTCACTAGTGGTTGCGGGCAGCGTCGATGTTGAAAGTAAAATTAAAGATAAACCGCGCTTTGGGGGCTGGATGGTCAATTTAGACAAAGACGGCGCGATTTTTTGGCAGAAATCTTATGCGCGGGGACAAAAGGCGGAGCTTGTTCGCGCCAAAGCTTATGATATGCGCGGCTTTGTTGCTGCTGGCACGGCTTGGCCTAGCCTTGTGAATGAGGAAGCGAAGAATTCAGCATTGTGGGTTATGCATGTCGATGAACGCGGCGAACCCTTATGGCAGCGTTTTATCACGGGGCGTGATCAATATGGATTTTCTGCGATAGATATGCATGTGTTTGATGATGGGCGCATCGCGGTGCTTGCCAATGTTAAGGCGCTAATACGCAGCGATAAAGTTCGTTCTCATGTGCGGTTGATTACATTCACCCCGCAAGGGACGATTTTGCAAGATCAGGCCTTTGTTGAAGGCTCTGAGAGCATGGCGCACGGCATGGTGATCAGTAAAGACGGCGATTTCCGTATTATGGGGCAGGTCTATACAGGCTATGATGAAGAAGTAAACCTTGGCGATGATGCAGGGCAGGAGCCTGAAAACGGCGCAGAAGATGCGGCGGAAAACCCCGAAGCCGAGAAACCGATGAGTGCCTTAGATCAATTAAGGGCTACGTCACTGGAAGAAAGCCTCGCGGCGGATTTGAATGACGCGGATGCAAGCACAGATGGACAGTTTGATGTGCTAACCCCCGTTGTGCGTGGTTGGCTGCTGGCGGTCGCTAAGCCTGAAGCGTATAAAAACCCTTGTCGCTAAGGGCGATTTAGTCCATAACACTAGCCACAGAGAAGAGTAAAAGAAAGGTTTTCGCAAATGTCGAAAGCATTAGATGTGTGTTTTGAAGTTGAAGATCACTTAATTGGTCAGCGTTTTGATAAGGCGGTTGCGGGCCTTGCCGCGCCAGAATTTTCACGCGAGCGCGTTAAACAGCTTATTGCATCAGGCCATGTGTGGTTTGATGGCGTTGCGGTCAAAAACCCATCACAAAAAATCAGTAATGCAGGCATTGTCCTGTTGCAAGTTCCTGAAGCTGCGCCTGCAGAACCTGTGGGCGAAGATATTAAATTAGATGTCGTGTTCGAAGATGATGACTTGCTCGTCATTAATAAGCCTGTTGGTTTAGTCGTGCATCCAGGGGCAGGGAATGAAGACGGTACGCTTGTTAATGCGCTGATTTATCATTGCGGTGATAGTTTGTCAGGCATTGGCGGCGTAAAGCGCCCAGGTATTGTACATCGCCTTGATAAAGACACATCGGGGTTGATGATGGTTGCGAAGAATGATTTTGCGCATCAAGGGCTGGCGGCGCAGCTCGCGGATCGTAGCTTGTCGCGCGTCTATCACGCACTATGCTGGGATGTCCCGACATTATTGCAGGGTAAGGTGAATGCACCGATTGGTCGTGACCACAAACACAGAACGCGCATGGCGGTGACATCGCTCGCTAAAGGGCGCGAGGCGCTGACCTATTACCGCGCAATTAAAACGTTTGGCCGTGGGCAGAAAACAATATCCTTGATGGAATGCCGCCTACAAACAGGGCGCACGCATCAAATCCGCGTTCATATGAGCCATATAGGTTTCCCGCTGATTGGTGACCATGTTTATGGGGCGCCACGTACCAAGCAGATTAGCTTGCTTAATCGGGGCGACTTTAAGGCTGGGGGCTTCCAGGATGAAGTGCTTAGCTTCCCGCGTCAGGCGCTACATGCGGGCGAAATTAAGTTTATTCATCCACGCAGCGAAGAAGAAATGCATTTCACATCAACTTATCCTGCTGATATGCAGGCGCTTATTGCTGCGTTCGAAGCCAGCGATAAGGCTTAACTTTTTTGAATTGAGAGTGAGGGGCGAGGGGATGTTTTAACAGCTCGCGCAGAAGAAGTCTTTGCGTAAATAGCCAAGATTTTTCATCAGCGCGTAAATGTTACGCGCGACATCGGTTTCAATGCGGTTTTTGCGACGATATGAGTTATAAAGGCGTTCTTCACCCTCAATCAGGCGCAATATATCGCCTTCGCCGAACTCAAATTGCTCACGATACAGGCTTTGTAGTTCTTCGTTAGAGCCAATTTCATCTTCGACAAGGCGCATTTCTTCGCGTAGTGAGAGTATTTGATTATAGGCAAGCTTGATGCCTTGCCTGATTTCTTTCTCGAGTTTTTTGTTGCGGAAATCAATTTCATTAATTTGGTGTTTAACGCGGTTGGTCGCAGCTTCACGGGCGAAACCGTCGAATAAGGTGTAGCTAAGTTCTACATAAGCGCCTGCTGTGCGGTCTTTTCCGACTTTACCACCTGAATCGTAGGTCTGGTTAAACTCAACAAGGCCGCTGACGGTGGGGTAATAGGCCGCTTTTTGTTTTTTGTATTCATGAACAAGCGCTTGGCGGTCATGCTCGTTAAGTTCAACCGAATTGTTATTTTCTTGCGCGACTTCAAGGAAATCTTCAATTTGTAATTCTAAAACGTCAAAGATTTCTGGATATATGGCCTGAAAAGTCGGCAAGCGCCCTGTGAGAAATTCAAGGTCAGTGAGCGAGTCGATCATGGTGGACTGGGTGGTTGTCATTTCTGTACGCGCAAATGTCAGGCGTGAATTGGCATAGCTTAGCTTGGCTTTACTTTCCGCGCCAGCTTCGACCATTAAGGCGACTTTGTCGTTAACCTCACTGAGTGTTATCAAGAAACGCTGTGCAACCTCAACATCATGCTGCGCTTGGTAATAGCCAAGATATGATTCAATAGTGTCGTTGATGACGTTTTCATTAGCAATTTCAAGCTGCACACCTGAAGACGCTTCAAGCTCTTTGCGTCTTTTGACTTCTTCTTGGGTGGCAAAGCCGTCAAAAATGAACTGGTTCATCACAACGGAAAAATCATTGGTGTTATTCGCAAGGCTGAATGCCGTACCGTCACCGCCAGAAGCACTGGCAGGGTTATTATATTCACGCCCGTAAGAGCCAAATATATCGACTTGCGGATAATATGCGGATTGCGCTTCTTGTACGCCCATTTCAGCTTGTGATTTCTGCGCTTTAGCGACCCCAATATCAGGATCATCATTCAGCGCAAAAAGCACGACCGTTTCTAAAGATAGTGCGATTGGGTCAGCATCAGATTTTGTCTGTGCATAGGCGCTTTGTGCCGGCGCTAAAGCATAAAACGCACATGCCGCCATGACGCTACCGGCAAGAAGCTGTTTTTTGGTGGTTTTAAGTGTCTGTTTTATTGTTTTGCTGATGAACATAGCGGCTTGTGTATTTTGCTTTCTTGGTGGTTTTTTCGTCTTATTGTCCGATGCGGACTTGTACCCAGTCATAAGTGTTGTCGACTTCCTTGGGCTTTGCGTATTTGATGGATATATTATTTGATGTCACGCCATTGGCAAGGAAAACGTTACGAATGGTCAGCGCGCGACTCAGCGCCACTTTACGCGTTACCGTAATTGTTGGTGCATTCGGGTTTTCTGCGGCAAGCACAGAAACTTGCATGCTGTCTTGGCCTGTACGCTTTTGATGTTTTCTTAAAAACGCTTTAAGTGACGTAATTGTATCTTCAGTTAGCGTCGCGCCGTTACGGTCATAAGTGATATAAACGGACATGCCATCTTCGGTTTCTTGGTAACCTTGCTTGTCTGTATAGATAAGGTCGCTGGCACGCTGCTCAATCTGCGCGTTTTTCTCAATTAACTCTTTTTGAATAAGGTTTTTCGCAGCCGCTTCGTCACGGATTTTCTTTTCGAGGGTTTCTTTATCACGCACGAGGGCATCAATTTTAGCGCGGTTGCCGAGGCTTTGCTGTACTTCCTCTACGGACAGTTCGCCAGAAACAATACGGTCAACGAATTGCTGCATTTCTTCGGTGATTTCGGCCTGTGAGGCGGATTTAACTTTTTCTCGATAATCCATGCTCATGACAGACATCAAGATCGCCGTGATCATCACGAAGAATACAAACATGATAACGGTCGCGGAAAGAATATCCACGAAGCCCGGCCATGCGTTGCCACTCATATCGTCGTCTTCACCACCACCGGCCATGTTAAATCCTTACTTTAATTACGCTCTTATTTGCATGGTTTAATATCAAATATACTTCACATTAAGTATACCGATTTTTGTTGTTTGAGAAAAGTCTGATTATTTAATCGACATATTCGCATGGTTATTTAAACGGATCTTCATCAGGCTTTTTGTCAGATATGTTAAGGTCGAACCCCGCGTCATCTGCTTTTTTATCTGCTGTGCTTGCTTCTGGTTTCTGTGGCAAGTCAGGGACGATAGGCGGCGTAGCGGGCTCTTGCGTCGCATCGTCCATTATGCCGTAAACGTCATCAAATTGTTCTTGGTTCTTTTGGTTCATTTCTTCCATGATTTGGTTTAGTTGCCATACCATGTTCGAGAAGTCAGCAACATTTTCTTCTTGTTGCTGGCGTTGGTGCAGCTTATCAATCTCTTTAATAAGCGAAGACTGAACGCTGTTCATGCTTTCAAATGTTGCGTTCATTTCGCGCATCTGGTTAGTAAGCACAGAAAGTTTGTCAGACTGCTTCATTGCAAGGTCTTCATTAACGCGTAAGGTCGATGAAAGCATTTCGCTCATATAAACCATCTGGTCACGGATAGATTCGCTGTAACGAAGTGATGGATCAACACTTTTCGTGATGTAAGCCATAGAGTCTTTAACTGAGCTCATCTTAGTGTTGATTTGTTCAAGTTTGAGTACCAAGTCTTGCTGGCCATCAAACATTTTCTCCGTCGCTTGCGCCGTGGCAAGCGATGCCTGCGCCGATTTTGTCAGAGCGAGGAAGATTTGCCCCATGCGCTGGTTTGTTTTGCTTGAAAGGTAAACAAACCCAGCAAGCCATGCTTTGAGGTCGTTTGCGCCTGGAACTTTATGCGCTTTGATCTTCTCGCCAAGCACAGGGTTTAGCTTTGGAATGCGATTATCAACCCAGCGTGAGAAGTTTTCGATGGATTTGTTTTGCGCACGTCCGCAGAAGAAGTTGATGAAGCCAAGCAATAGTGAGCCAGAAAGACCAAACAAGGACGAACTAAACGCGAGACCCATGCCCTGAAGCGGTGCGGCGATTGATTCAATGAACCCACCAATTTTCTCTGTTGCGTCAACGGGCTCTGCGCCCTCAACAACTTGGAAGCTTTTAGAAACCTCACCCATCGCGCTACCAACGGAATCAATGGTGTTCAACAGACCCAAGAACGTACCAATCAAACCCATCATCACCAAGATACCGGCAAAATAGTTTACGATTTGGCGTTCAGTGTTAATACGGTTGCCGTATTTTGATTTAATCAGGCGTGCATCGTTATCCGTAATGTTCAAATAGCCATGCACAGTCATGTTTTCGACGGCAGAGAACATGTTTTGAATATCCATTAATGAGCCTTTAGAGCGCAAAAGCTTGAAAAGATATTCGCTTTCTACGGGGCCCATCTCGGCGTTGCCTTCAAGGCGTTCAATTTCTGAGATGAATATGGCGGAGTTATAAACTCTCTTATTGTTCATGAAAGCTTTAACGATGGCGATGACAGCGACAAGAATAATCGTGGAGTTCAACGGTAAGTTGGTGTTTAGGTTTTTCCAAAGCTGATCGGCGTTGAGGCTGATTAATGCGACGGGAACGAGCACGGTCAAAATCATGCCAGGTGTGATATAATACCACAAATTGGTAGGGATCTCTTCAGCATTTCTTTCGGTGTTGTTACCACTGTGATCGGTCATTATAATCTCTTAGCTTTAAAATTTATTTGAATGAATAATAGGCGCGTTGCTAAATTAGCTGTTTTGACATTATCTCTTTTATAATACACAAAAGATAGTCTATAATACTACAAATCAACATGCATCTTTTAGATGTAGCCTCGTTAGAGTATTCCACAGGGCTTTTTTTCAAGCTTTTTCAAGATTAATATTTTTTAATGCAATTTAACTTATATTTAAGGAAAATCATTGAAAATTGGTATGTTGTGGTCGTTATGTCTTTTTTTTGTAGGGAAATATGGTTCAAAGACGCGTAGACATTGATATGCCTTTAAATGGTCAGCAGGTCGTATATGTGCGACCGCATGACGTTATTGACTTGAAAGGTATTCGAATTGATGAGCTGAAGGTGGATATCATCGGCTCTGATGTCGTGTTCACGAGCGTATATAGTGATGCTAAAATTGTGATGCCCGGTTTGGGTGTCTATATGTTCTCGCCTGATGATGCGCCTATTGTTCGTGTTGACGGCCAGGTGTTTCAAGCTGATACAATGCTTGGTAAGATGGGGGGGATTACAAATGTAATGTCCTCTGACTTTGTGACATTCTCTGAAATTACAGAGGAGCAGACGACGCGCGGCGAAGAAGATAGCGCCAGCAGCGTTGCAACAAAAGATGAAGTTATTTCCGCTGAGATAGATGTTGATGCAACGAAAGAAGCGATGCTTTATGAGTTGGCGGCAATTGTGCAGCCTGTGGGTCAGAAAGAGTCTGGTAACCCAAAGCAAGAGCAGATTGAAGAGCAAGAGCAGATCAAAAAAGAAGAAGAGCGCGATGCTTTGATGAATTCTGGCACCGATGCAGGTCTTGAGGCGCGTCCGCCAAATTCTTCTTCTCCGACCCCTCCGCCAACGCCAATACCAGAGCCTGTTGAGATTCCGCAGGGCAACACGGGTAATACGGTGTTTGGTTTTACTGCTAGCTTGGTGCAGCTCGGGGCGACTGAGGAGATTCAAAATATTTTAGGGCAGGATACGCGCGTTATTCTTGGTGGCGGCGGCTCGGAAGCTGCGACAAATAATACCAGTAACGCGGTGCAAATTGCGCCTGAAATTATAGATACGACAGGCGAAACTGATGCGCATGTGATTTACGCTGATAATGGCGAGTATTTCTCTGCGGCTGAAATGACGCGCGTTATCCGTATCACGCCGTCTTTGCCCTCAGGTTTTGATTTAACCAATATTAAAGTGACGGGACTGCCTGTTTCTTTCGATATTGAAGGCGCGGCATCTGACGCGGGCGGTAATTATTCAATTGATGATCCTGTTATTGATGAGGACGGCAATATTGATTTTATTGTCTCTTACCCCGTGCCGTCTACACAGACATTCACCGTTGATTTTGAGGTGACAGCAGAGTTTGACCCGACGAGCGGTGTGGAGGCGCCAACGGATTTGATTTTGAACGAAACATTGTCGCAGGAAGTTAATGTTAAAGACGTTTCTGTGCCAAATGATTTGAACTATGTGAATGGTGACGGTGATATTGTTTGGGTTATGGCGAATAACCCAAACCAAAACACGGTCTTTACAGGTGACGGTGACGCGACTGTATTTGGTGGTGTGGCGCGTGATGTTGTGGCTTCTGCCGCGGGGGATGATGTTATCTCCACTGGTGCGGGGGATGATTTTGTCGCTTCTGGCGCTGGCGATGATACGATTATTGACGGCGCGGGTAGTGATACCTATCAGGGGGGGGATGGTATAGCAGATAAGCTTGATTACTCATCGTCTATTAACCCTGTTGTTGTAAATATGTCGGTTGTGGACGCGGATGGTTACAGTGCGCTTGTTAATGGTGGTGATACTGACCTTGTTAGGGATTTTGAAAATATTTTGACTGGCGGTTCTGCGGATACTGTTACCGGTTCTAACGCAGATAATATTATTGAAACGGGCGGCGGTGACGATACGCTTTCGGGGCAGTTAGGTAACGACATATTAAATGGCGGCGGCGGCACGGACACGGCAGACTTTACTTATTCTGGTTCTGCGCTAACCGTTAATTTGGGTGTGAATATTGGTGGCGGCTTTTATGCGGCGACAACGTCTGTGCAAAATGTGCAGCTCAAAGACATTGAGTATATTATTGCGACGAGCCATGATGACACGCTTATTGGCGGCGCTGGTGATGATCATTTTGAAGGGCTTGCCGGCTTGAATAGCTTTGGTTGGAGCGCGGGTAACGATATTTTTGATGCGACCGCTGGCGCGGGCGTACTTTATTATGCGGATGCGAATGGCATGGATGTGGCTACAGATCTGACGCAGGATATATCGTTTGATATGGCAGCTTTTGATGTGGGTACGCAGCGTTTTGATGTCTCGATTGCGGCGCTAGGGAAAACGGATTCTGTAAGTCTGAATGTTGATACTGTATATGGCGGCAGCGGCGATGACAGTATGCTCGGTGATGCGGATGCGCAGGTGTTTTATGGTGGTGCGGGCGATGATATTCTCGGTGGGCGCAGCGGTAATGACACTTTAATCGGTGGTGATGGTCTTGATCAGTTGTTTGGTGGGGCGGATGACGATACGCTTTACGCAGATGCTGATGGTGTCGCTGATTTGTATAATGGTGAAGGCGGTGTTGATACGCTTATTCTTGATGGGGTGGGCGGTGATGTCACGCTTGACCTTGCGAGTGAGTTAATGAGTTCTGTTTTGTTTGGTAATGATGTTGTGCGTGGTATTGAGAACGTGACGGGTACGGGGCTTGATGATGTTTTGCGCGGTGATGGCAGCGCCAATACTTTTATTGGTAATGCGGGTAATGATGTGCTCGAGGGGCGTGGCGGTGATGATCAGCTCTTTGGTGGTGCGGGCGCGGACACCATGGATGGTGGCGATGGCAATGATGTGCTTGATGGCGGCAACAATGATGACTTTCTGTATGGTGGAAACGGTGATGATGTTTTAAAAGGCGGGCTTGGCGCGAATGTTCTTGATGGGCAGGTCGGTACAGATACGCTGGATTATACGGGGGCGATTGCTGCTGTTTCTGTGGATCTTGATAATGATCAGGTTCTCAAAGCGAGTGATTCTCAGCTCGATGATTATGCTAATTTTGAGAATTTGATCGGGTCGTCCTTCGATGACACTTTCTTGTTAGATGCTGGTAATTTACTGGCGATTGATACGCAGTTTGATTCATTGAGTGGTGGCGCAGAGGGTGCAAACGGCGATACGGTTGAAATGACGGGTTCGATTACCTTTGAGGGCATGGAAATGGCTGCTGTGTTTGATAATATCGAGAATATCGATTTGCTTGGCGCGTCTTTGGATGCAGGCAACACGTCGTTTACAATTACGGGTGATGATGTTGTGGGTATGGTTGGTAGCAGTAGCTTCTTGCATATTGATGCGGCATCTAGCTTTAACTTTGACGTTGTGTCGGGCGGCTTGCATACGCTTGATAATCCGGGTGGTACGGTTATTGATGTGAACACAACCCATTATACCTTTGATTCTGGCGCGTTTACGTTAGAGATTCAAACGGCTTAATTTTTATTTCTGTTGATGGTTTTCATATAAAAAAATGATTCGTGACAAGGGCGAATCACTCGTGGTATGATTCGGTGTGTCTTTCTTTTCTGAAAGGCGATTTCTGGATCAATTGTATATGTCTCGCCGTGTTAACATTTTGTTTACCCTTGTCCTTCATAATTTAAAATAGCGCGAAATCGATTTTTCGCGCTGATATTGTATGGGGATGAGTTTAACAAGGCAGATTTTAGGTAGGTAGAATGGCGGATGGCCATCAGATTAACATAGATTTTCCGGAGACGGGTGAACAGGTCGTTCACGTGGGGCCTGGTGATTTAGTGAATCTTGCTGAGATTGACTTGGCGCTGCTTATTGTTGAGATCGTTGGCTCGGATGTTATACTTATTGATCCTGAAACGCAGGCGCGCATTGTTTTTCCAGACCTTGCCTTGTATATGTTCTCTCCTGATGATGCGCCTAAATTCTTTATGGGCGGTAAAGAGTTTGACCCTGCGCAGTTCCTGAACAAAGCGGGCATTATCCGTAATATATCTTCCGATGACAGTTTCATGTCTTTTACCTCTTTGGAGGTTAATCCTAAATTTGGCGATCAGGAGCATGGTGAGACAGCTTCTGAGGTGCAGGAACAAAAGGATCAAGATGAAGAGATTATCCAGCAAAAAGAAGCGGAGGGTGACGCTGATGTAGAGGCGTTCTTGGCGGAGGTGGGGCAAACGCAAGATGACCCTGTTGATCCTATTGAGCCTGTGGATTCCGTCGGTGTTCCGACTGTGGATGCTCCGACGGGTGGTCGTCAGTTTTTAACGCCGCCCCCAGACCCTGTGCAGCCACCTAGTCAGACCTTTGATCCGGTTCCTGAGATTCCTGAAGATGTCGAAGATTTCACGGATTTTGTGGTTGATTTTGCGTTTACAGGTAATGTTGTACAAACCTCGACTGAGGTTGATACTTCGGGTGTGACAACGGTTAGCGGTGGTGGTGGCTCGGTTGCGGGTCAAGAGGATGCTTCTGGTGTGCGTCAGCAGGAGCGTGAGACGATTTCTATGTTGGGTGAAACGAATGATCACCTGATTTACGCGGATAACCCATTATACTTCACGGAAACGACAATGGGTAAGAATCTGGTTCTGCGCCCTGATTTGAGTGAAGGCTTCGATGTTTCTGAGGTTACAATTAACGGCTTGCCCCCAGGGGTGATCATTTATGGTCATACGCCTGTTGCGGGGGTTTATACTATATCATTGCCAGAAATGAATGCTGATGGCGAAATTGAATTGCCGTTTGTGTTTGATATCGGCGCGGTTGAAGCGTTTGATATGATTATCACCATGGAGGCTGTGTTTGATCCGACGAGCGGTTTCTCTTTGCCTGAAGATCCGGTGATGAGTAGTTCGATGTCCCAGCAGGTGCGTATTTTGGATGCAACGTCTGCGGATGACTATAATGTTGTTGATGGTTCAGGTAATCCGGTTTGGATTATTGATAATGCGCCAATTGGTGATGATGTCTTCACAGGTACGGGTAATGCAACGGTCTTTGGTACAATGGGTGATGATGTTATCGTTTCTCAAAGTGGCGATGATACGATTGATGCTTGGGGTGGTGATGATAATGTTTTCGCGGGCACAGGCAATGACACGATCGACGGCGGCGATGGTCAGGATGTTCTAAGTTTCGCGAATATGACCGATTCCGTTGTGGTTGATTTGCGTGTTGTTGATGGTGATGGCTATTCGACCATTAATCAAGGCGGCGATGTTAACCTCGCTAAAGGTTTTGAAGATATTATCGGTACGCAAGGTGATGATACTTTCTATGGTGATATCAACGATAATGCTTTTGTCGGTGGTCAGGGTGCGGATGTCTTTTACTGGAGCGCTGGCGATAATGTTTATGTTGGTGGCGCAGGCAGGGACGTTCTTGATTATTCGGCGGTTTCAGGTTCTGCGGTTACTGAGAATTTAAGCGTAGACATGTCGGTAACAATTGATGGTCTCTATCAGGTTAACTTTGATGGCGTGCCCAACGATTTGGCGTCTTCTATTGAGGTGATTTATGCCGGTGATGGCAACGATACAATTCGCGGCAGCGGCGTTGGTGAGGCTTTTTATGGCGGCGCAGGTAATGATATTCTTGAAGGTCGCGATGGCGCAGACACGCTTTCAGGTGGCGTAGGCGCTGATACGCTGTTAGGTGGTGATGATAATGATTATCTCTATGAGGTCGCGGAAGCGGGGGCGGGCTCTAATGATATCATAGATGGTGGGTCTGGTTCTGATACGCTTGAATATATCGGCGCGAACGGAATTTATGTTAACTTGCAGGCGCAAACGGCAACGGATCACCCTTCTGCAACGGGGCCGAATTATATTGGCAATGATATCGTGCGCGATGTTGAGCACGTTATCGGCACGGCAGGTAATGACTCGCTTGTTGGTAATGCGAGCGATAATACATTGCTTGGTGGTGACGGCGATGATGTTTTTGTCGGTGGCGACGGTAATGATGTTCTTGATGGTGATGACGGTAATGACAGCGTCAGCTTCGCTGGTGAGAGCGGCGACATTGATTACGATATGAACACTGTTGACGTGGATGGTTATTCGTCCGTAACGGTTGGTGCAAGCAATACGGACCGCATCCGCTCGGTTGAAAATGTTATTGGCGGTTCTGGTAATGACCGTATCATTGGTGATGCGGCGAATAACGTTATTTCAACGGGCGCTGGTAATGATTCAATTATCGGTGGCGAAGGGAATGACACGATAGATGGCGGCGCGGATCACGATATTGTTGATTATGCAGGCTCTGCGACGGGTATCATTGTTGATATGAACATTGTGGATGCGCAAGGTTACTCTACTGTTGGCATTGGCCTTGAAAGCGATTTAGTGCGTAATGTTGAGGAGTTTATAGGCTCTGGTTCATCGGACCAAATTTCTGGCGGCGCGGAAGACAATATTATTTACGGTAGCGGCGGTAATGACCGCATTTCTGGCGGCACGGGTGCAGACGTTATTGATGGCGGTGTTGGTGATGATATTCTCTATATGTCGGTTGATACGGATAATGATACGTTCATTGGTGGTAGCGGCGTAGATACTCTGGATGCAAGCGCGACATCAGATTCTTTGTTCATTGATTTGGTTAGCGGTACGCTGACGGGGCAGGGCGTTGACGAGATTTACGGTATTGAAGTTGTTATCGCGTCTTCTGCAGCGGATACGATTTACGGTAGCAGCGCGGTTAACACGTTTGATGGTGGTGCGGGTGATGACATTCTACGCGGCGCAGGCGGTGCAGATGTTATTTACGGCGGCGCGGGTAATGATATTGCCGATTTCTCAGATCAGACAGGTATAGTTATTGTCGATTTAAGTGATGATGGCGCTGGGTATGTGCAGGCGACAGTTGGTGGCGCGAATGATGACCGCCTTTATGATGTTGAAGGTGTTTACGGCGGTGCGAATAACGATACGTTAACGGGTACGGCAACGGCGAATATCATTCACGGTAATGATGGTGATGATGTTATTGATGCTGGCGCCGGCGCCGATACAGTGTTTGGCGGTGACGGCTCTGATACGATTGCGCTGAATGAAGATGGTGCAGACGATTATTATGATGCGGGTGATGGCGTTGACTCTCTTGATGCGTCTTCGTTCACAAGCGGGCTTGAGTTTGATATGGCTTCAGGTGTTCTTGCTGGCGGCGCGCTTGGTAATGACACTGCCCTTAATTTTGAGGTGTTTATTGCGACTAATTTTGCTGACACCATTTTGGGTAGCGGCGCTGATAACACGGTTGATGCGCGTGGCGGCGATGATACGGTTGATCCAGGTTTAGGTGATAACTACATTGATGGCGGGGCGGGCACGGATACGATTACATTTGCGTCTTTACTGGCTGAAAGCGTCTTTATTGATTTATCGAATGACCTTGGCGGCGGTACTTTTGCAGCAGATATTAGTAATGGCGATCAAACAATTTTCCTTGGTTTCGAAAACGTTATTGGTTCGCGCAATGATGATACCATCATTGGTGATGCAGGCGTAAATACGCTTGATGGCGGCGATGGTGACGATACGCTGCAAGGCGGGGCGGGCAATGATACGCTTATTGGTGGTAATGGTCTTGATGTTGCGGATTATTCAGGTTCAGGCTCTGCGATTACGGTAACGCTTGGCGCGGGAACTATTCTTGACGGTCTGGGTGGCACGGATACGGTGTCGAGTATTGAGGGCATTATCGGTACGTCGCTTGATGATACGATCTATGGTAACGCGCTCGATAACGTGCTTGATGGCGGCGCAGGCGATGATGAATTAACCGATGGCGCAGGCGAAGACACTGTATATGGTGGCGCGGGTGATGATGTTATCTTGCTTAGCGTTGATACAGATAATGATGTGTTTGATGGCGGTGCGGGGACGCTTGATGTGCTGGATGCAAGCGCGATTAACACAAGCCTGATTATCGACTTGGTGAATAACCAGATTATCGGTCAGGGTACAGATAGCATTATTGGTATTGAAGTTATTCGCGCTTCAAGCGCGGCGGACACGATTACAGGTAGTGCGGCCGATAACTCAATTGAGGGTAATGACGGCGACGACACGATTGATGGCGGCGCTGGCGATGATACGCTTGATGGCGGCAATGGTGACGACCTGATAGTGGGTGGCATTGGCGATGATGTTATTGATGGCGG
>DELD01000057.1:25401-25581 GCA_002354205.1 Micavibrio sp. UBA2705
CGATGATGTTATTGATGGCGGCGCAGGAACAAACACAATTGACTATAGCTATGATGGTTTGGGTGTTGTCGTTAATTTGGACGGCAATACGGCAAGCGAGTCAAGCGGCGATACGGACACTATCACGAACATTCAAAACATTATTGGCTCTTCAGGCGCGGATGATTTAACGGGTAACAG
>DELD01000057.1:25866-26011 GCA_002354205.1 Micavibrio sp. UBA2705
GCGCGGATGATTTAACGGGTACAAGCGGCGCGAACGTAATTGATGCAGGTACAGGCGGCGATACGGTTTATGGTTTGGCTGGCGCTGATATCATTAGCGGCGAAGCTGGCGCAGATGTGCTTGATGGCGGTGATGATGATGATAC
>DELD01000057.1:26292-28615 GCA_002354205.1 Micavibrio sp. UBA2705
TGATGGCGGTGATGATGATGATACGATTTATGGCGGTGATGATAATGATACGTTAATCGGTGGCGCGGGCACGGATACGCTTTATGGCGGTGACGGCGATGACAGTTTCGATGGCGGCCTTGGTGACGACACATTTGATGGCGGCGATGGTCGCGATTCAATTTCGTTTGCAGGCTCATCTGTTGGTGTTGATATTACGCTGAACGATTCAGGTTCGTTTATTGCGGTAACTTTTGATGGTCAAACTGATTACATTAAAGACCTAGAGGTTATCGAAGGTACGGCGCAAGACGATACATTAACCGGTAATTCTGCGGATAATGAATTTATCGGCGGCGATGGTAACGATACGCTTATTGGTGGCACGGGTAGTGACACGCTTGATGGTGGTGACGGCCTTGCTGATAAGGTGAGTTATATTGATGTTGTCGGTTCTGGTCTTGTTATTGATTTGGGCAGCGTTGATGGTGATGGTTACACGCTTATCAATATTGGTGCCGATACGGACCGTATTAAAAATATAGAAGTTATTGAGGCGACGAATCAGGCGGACACGATTACAGGTAACGCGGCAGATAACTTAATTGATGCGGCAGGCGGAAATGATACGGTTGATGGCGGCGCTGGCAAAGACCGTATGAATTTTGCTTCTTCTGCAACGGCTGTTGTTGTGAATTTAAGCGCGGCTGCGCTTGACGGTAGTGGCTACGGCACATTAACCCATGATGGAGACACGGAGCGCCTTAAAAATGTTGAGGTGATTGAAGGTGGCGCGCTTGCGGATACTTTTTATGGTGATGCGCTTGAAAATCATTTTATTGGTAATGACGGTAATGATATTTTTGGCTGGTCTACTGGTAATGACACATTTGAAGGCGGCCTTGGTGACGATACGATTTATTATGTTCCTGATGCTGCTATGCCTGATATTGCGGCAGAGGCTCTGGCAACTGAAGGCGACGTGATTGTTGACTTCGGCACGGGTACAGTAACGTTCTCTGGCGGTAAGGTTGATAGCTTCTCTGGCATTGAGAACTTCGAACTGGCTGATACTTCGGCGCAGAATGTTGAGGTGATTGGTGATGGTGAAGATAACCGCATTCGTACAGGTGCGGGTGATGATACAATCACGGCGCTTGGCGGTGATGATGAAATTAACTCTGGCGCTGGCGCGGATACAATTGACGCAGGTGCGGGTAATGACTACATCGTGCTGCATGATGATAATGCGAGCGACACATATGATGGCGGCGCAGACGTTGATACTTTGGCGAGCGACCCAGCTATTGGTCGTGGCGTGCATGTTGATTTAGACCAGAACAAAGTTGATTGGGGTGGCACAGGCGATGATGTTGTGCAGAATATCGAGCATGTTATCGGTACTGATTTTGATGATACGTTGATTGGTAATGCTGACATCAACTCCCTGCATGGCGGCGAGGGTAATGATTACATTGAAGGTAATGCGGGCGTCGATATTTTAGAAGGCGGTAATGGCGTTGATACGGCAGCCTACACAAATGAAACGGCAAGTGTCGTTATTGATTTGGATGATATTGATGGTTTTGATGTTGTAACCGTGACGGTTGGCGGTGTTGGTGATGACACTATTCGCGACTTTGAAAACCTGATTGGCGGTAGCGCGGCGGACACTTTATATGGTCATGATGCGCAAGATAACGTAATCGCTGGCGGCGGCGATAATGATGAAATTTTTGGTCGCGGCGGAGACGATACGCTTTCTGGTGATGCTGGCGATGATAGTATTGATGGTGGCACTGGTAATGACTGGCTTTATGGCGGCGCTGGCGCGGATGTTATTATCGGCGGTACAGGCAGTGACACGGCTGATGGCGGTGCGGGGCAAGATGTTTACAGTTTTGCGACTGCGGGCGCAGCAATTATTGCGAATTTAGGTTCAATTGTTGGTGGTTATACACTGATTAATATTGGCGGCGATACCGATGCAATTAAAGACATTGAAGGCATTGTTGGTTCAATTTACGCCGACACGTTCTACGGTAATGCGGCAGATAATATTTTTGATGGTAATGCGGGTAACGATATTTTTGCATGGTCAACAGGCAATGATACTTATGTTGGCGGCGCTGATGTTGATACAATTTACTATACTACAAACGCCAATGTGCCTGACCTTGCGGCTGAGCTTAGCGATGGCGTAACGGTTGACCTTGAAGACGCGGCGAGCGCGACAGTCACATTTGATGGCGGCAATACTGACGTTGATACCATTTCTGAAATTGAGAATATTTATACTGGCAGCGGCGATGATGACATTTCTGGTAACAGCGCGGCGAATATT
>DELD01000078.1 GCA_002354205.1 Micavibrio sp. UBA2705
CTACTTTCATAGGGGCTATTCACTGTTAATTCAGAAGGTATTCCCCAGCTAGCGCTTCTGTCTCCTATGTAATAAGCAGGATTTTGATTTGCAAAAGCATCAGACATTATTCTTTCTCCCCATTTTATAATTATTTAATGCAGTAATTTGCGTAATCTTCTCTAGATTTTAGGTCCGAAACGGAGCTTGCTTCTAAATAATTGCACATTCTTTTCCAGACGATGTTTTCATCCTGATATTCAAATACAACCTCTGATGCGAGATAAACTTTTTCACCACAAGAAATTTTAATTTCTGTTAGATTTTGGAAATCAATGGCATCAGGTCTGCATCCTTTGTAGAGGCTTTTTTTTAACTCAGGTAATCCACTTAGTTTCTCGTCTCTTATAATTGCTATGTTCAATTCACTTATCATCCCACTTCGGCCTCCATCAATGAAGTCAGCCTGATTGTATTTCCCATCCGAGTTCTTATCAAAATCCTGCAACTTTGTGATAAGCCCTGTTTGACGCTTTTTCACGCTATCTAAGGGAGACGATAGATTCATTCTTTCTTCATGGCTTCTTATTATAAGAAAACCATCATCAGGATGAACCCACTCTGTTCTTTCTGCAAAACCGTCATCATCAACATCAAAATATACATTTGACTCTTCCAGAGGAATAAACTCAAAACCATCACCATCCATGTCAACAACCATAAAACTTAAAGGAGATTTCAATGGAGCTTTATTTATTGCTTCTTCAGCCTTACAGCCACTTAAAGAGAATAGCGCCAATGCACACATCAGAAAGGATAAAAATTTAAGTTTGTGCCTAAATAGATACATTTGTTCCCCGCAATATTTAATGAACAACCTATCCGTTAGCATAAGCATTGATAAATTACAAGCTTATACTTTTATAACTATAGAAAAGACCAAGTTAGCACCTTCTAATGCAACAACTAACGATCACTTTCATTGTCCAGCTCACGGCCTTGCGACTTCCCCTTCCCCAGAGAAGAAACATAATCCCGCATAACACCAACGATCTCGTCCACCTTCTTCTCACCAGGCTTCTCATTCTGAGGCCCTGCCATATCCCGCGCATAACGCGTTAGGTCGCGCAGAGCACTAATGCTCTTATCAATCACCTCAGGCTCTTTAAGCTTCGGTATATCCTGCGCAATACGCAAAGCCGCCTGCGCATACTTAACTCTCTCAGCCCCATTGCGCTCTTTGGCTTTATCAAGCGCCTCCCCAGTCATCGCGTTCTTGATGCGGCCTTCTTCACGTGCCTGCTTTATCGCCTCTTTAGGAATCCGTACCACAGATAACTCATCTGACGTAAATGTCTTCGTATAGCTGCTTTCAGTATCAGGGTTAACAAACTGCACACAATAGCGATCACGCTCTTTATCCGCCGCCACAACAGTCCCGATATTCCCGCGATCCAACGCTTTCACATGCGCGCCCTTAATCCATGGATCAATGCGCTCTGTCTGGAAGAACGACATGTCCTTCTGATCTAACACCCCACGCGCAAAACGCGGCGAGGCATCAAGCGCTAAACCATGCTCTTTGGCCTTCTCAGCCATGTTAATGCGCCACTCACGTAAATCTGCCTTATATGTAGGAAGAGCGCGCCCATCAAGACCAATAGTCTTCACAACAGCATGGACATGGTAATGCTCCGTATCAGCATGCGCAGCAAAGGCATAGCGATGATTGTCGCCATATTGCTCTTCCAAGAACTCCTGAGCAATCTTATAGGCAACGCCATGATTTACGCCCTCAGGGAATGACAGCACAACACAGCTCGCATCTCGGCCGTTTTTACGTCCACCAAAATCTGCGGCCCAATCATTTAAAAGCTGCTTCGTCTCGTCCTTACCAAGCAGGCGCTCCCCAGTCTCCGTCTCAATCATCAGCTCGCCTTCACGAGAGATGTAATCAAGGCGTCTGTGTACCGCGTTTTTCCCATGACTATGTGATGTGATTTTAATAACTGCCTGCGGAACGCCCCGCACAACTTTAAGGCGATCTGAGATGTTCCCCTGCCAATAACCGCGCTCCAGATCAACGGCGTTTTTTCCAAATGAAACCGCCCCTGCATCACCCTCGCCAGACTTCCCGCGTGCGCCATTAAGATCTAGCTCTTCTTCATCATAAACACTCACGGCGTAATCTTCCCAATCTCTCTATTCTTCGCGCGGCGGAAAAGCGCTAAATATGAGCCCTGGATATTCTCATATAAAACACTTAAATTTTCATACTCAATGCGCAGATCAATCCCATTAATAGGGTCACCTGAATTCATCATCAGAACAAGACGGTTTAAGTTGCGGCCAATCGCTGCGATTTGACGGTTCGTCTCTCTCAGTTCTTTAATGCCATCATCAAAAAAATCAGGCCCCTGATTAACAGCTTCTCTAATAAGCCGGCGCACAAAGATGCTCGGCTTCACGCCAAGTTCTTCTGAAAGCTCGTTCAAAGAACGCCGCTCTTCCTCCAACAAACGAATATGTAATGTTTCTGATTTTTTAATCGTTTTTATTGGCCTTGCCATTACGTACTTACCCTTAATTATCTTCGTCACCAAATTGGTGTTTTGAGAGCGGTTTTCACGCTCACGCCGTTTTTGTATCACAAAAAGGCTATCCTGCCAATCTACTATATCTACCCTTTACGCCAACGCGGCAATATTATTGTTCTTTATAGAAAGCGTCGCGTTTTCCGCATAACGGCCTGTCGGCCTTATATATGTATCTAAAATCAATTTTGCGATCTTGGTTATGCAAGATCGCAAAATTTCTAATGGCAAAAAGCCCCAGCTCAGATCTCTCAATCTTCGCATGGGGCCTGTTTTGGTTTTCTTGTTTTAAAGATTGTGAAAGAAATGCAGTTTTTTATAGCCGAGCTCTATAATGAAAAAATCACCGTTCATCTCCATGTCACGGCCCATAGATTCATAATCAATATAATGCTCTATATAAGCAGGTAATTCATGACAGCTTTCTGTGATCTCACGCGCGTAATCTTCTATGTCGCTATACGCACCAATATAGCCATCTTCCAAGCTGCGTTTGGCATCATCTAAATTGCCGCCAAGGTGAGATGCCACAGCTCCACCTAATGCGCCATGTTCTTCGATAAAGACCGCCTTATCATGTGCGCTCTCAATACCTTCATACTCAGAGATATTTAAACCTTCAAATCCTTCATAGTCATGAATAGCAAATTCTTCGGCGTCTTCTTCAGGTGAGTTCTTAAGCAATGTCTTTATAATATCGTATATCTCCTCAACACTTTTAGTTGCATCAATCCATCTGCCGTGAAGTCTTCCATTATTATAAGCGGCTAAATCCGCGACATAAATTTGTATCTCATTGCTCATTTTCTTATCTTTCTCATTTGCTGTGTTTTCTTAAAACGCCTTAAAGGCGCGGTATGAAAACCTGCCTTCCGGCGAGGAGCTGGTGAGAAACGACAAGACCGGCGCTTATCGGAGGGGGATCACCCAAATTGCACAAACATAGTGCGGAAATTTGGGGAAACCGAAAGCAGAGCGCGAGACCGAAGGGAAGTCTTTGCGGCGCGAGGGCGCAGCCCTAAAGCTCTTTCTTTCAAAAAGTCGCCTTACATCAAGATAGAGACTAGTTGCACAATGTCCCCGCACGCCAAACAACTTTACGTGTATTTTCCGGAGCATGTTTATTTTCGTACATATCAATCCGTGCTTGAAACTTAGCGCTCTCTTCTTTGTGAAGCTTAACATGGTAACAATATGTTTGCGGTGAACTCATATAAGTAGATGATATGTCGTTAAAACCATAGGCTTTAATTTTCGCTGCCATCTCAGTGCTAACACGGCGATATGTTTTTTTTACGGCGGCAGGATCTGTCCTCGTCCCTAGCATAGAAATATACTCTTCTGCAATTCCGCAAATCTCCGCTATGCGTTCATCATTAACCGCAGGGTCTTCCTGTAAGCGTGCATTCATATCATTCACAGGCTGCGCCTTGAAAGCCTGCGTTTTGCGCACAGCTTCAAGTCCTTTTTGAACACGAGCAAGAAAAACCTTTTCATTAGCACATGCGCAAAACTGCGGTGTCGTTCTCTCCATCGCGGTGCATTCGGCAAGGAACCTATCTTCGGAAAGCCAGTCTGCGAAATTATCAGTAGCAACGGCGGGTGCCACTAAACAAAATGATATAAAAATAGCTGCTGCTGTACTTAATATTCTCTTGCCCCACGCGACAGGACGCTGATTTGTTTGTGAGGTTTTGTCGTTGGCAAGAATCTCCATGTTTTTATTTATATGCATATCAAAGTCCTTTTTGGTCGTATCGCAAAACGTGATGATCTAAAATTTTGTCTCACCTTAAAGTATAATGCTCTTGTCTTGCAATAGGCGCTTTCCATTATCGCGTTCTAGCTCTCTGCCCCGCTCTTCAAAATTCCAAAGATAGAATTATGAAGCTTTAGCTGCCCTAATTTAGCACGCTCCATCATGGCGCAGAAATACCCATTGGCATTCTCTATCGGGTTAAACAGGCGCTGCGTTGCATGATCTGCGAGCAATACGCTCAGAGCTGCTCCGGATGTTCCGAGAACTTCACACCCCCTGCCCCACGACGTTTGTGAGATGTTGAGCTCATTTTTCAGCTTGAACGCCGCTTCAATGAAATCTCCCCAAGTGAGATCCCCCTCCTCTATCGGCAGATAATTCTTCAATCGCTGTGATGATGCACTAACGGCTTGCTTCAATGTGATGTGCTGAAGCCCTGCGCTGCGTAAAACATCTACTGGTTTTGTCTCAGCCTGTGCTTCTGGCTCTGATGTTTCTTCAGTTTCGCAGTGTTGGTCAGTATTACTACTCCCATTCGAAGAATTTAAAACAGAATTGTTACTCTCTAATTTATTAGATATTTTATTTTTAGTGTATTTATTGTGA
>DELD01000063.1:0-973 GCA_002354205.1 Micavibrio sp. UBA2705
AAACAAAGAAACGGCGGAATAAGCAACCAATGTCAATAAAGATAAAAAAGGCGGCTGATATTTAGCCGCCTTTTTTAATTGATCTTATTATCTGTATAGACAGGATTATCAGGTACTTTATAGCCCATCACTTCTTGGCGTGGGGCGCATACGCGGCCGCGGAAATACCAAAACCCCTGATCGACCATCCAGCTATGCAATGTTTTATATAGCGGCTTATAACCATCAAGCCCTGCCTTCGCTGAATTTATAGCGCGCGGCAATAAGCGACTTTCAAGAAAATCACGCCCTTGGTCTTTATCAAATCCTAAATAACCGTTTTCAAGTATGTTATATTTCAAAGTTTCCCCGACAAACAGCCCGTGTTTATGCATGATGCTGAACATACGATCACAATCCAGCCGCACATCTGGCACATCAAAGTCACTATAAATCTGGTAATCTGCCTTGTTGTTTTCATCGGACAATTGATGCTGCAAAACGAGCAAACGCGCAAGGTCAACCCGCGCCCAAATATTCTTGGGCTTCTCTATGTCATAAACATCACACTGCGCATAGGCTTTAATATCACGCAGATTTTTAAATTCAACATTAGACGGTGCATTCAAATAACCATGAGACATCATCATGAAATGCGTCATGGGGTCAAATAAAGCGTGATCCAGCCAGATTGTGAACTGCGCCTGTGGGTATTTAATGGCATTTTCATACGCAATATCCATATAACGCAGCGGCACGGCACAGCTTACGCCATCTTTAGCGCCCGCATCCTCATTAATCCAAACATAATTGACGTGATAGCGCGCATAATCATCTTCACTAACCGCAATATGCGGCAATGTGATCGGCAAGCAATGTTTTTTAAATTTCTCAGCCAGTGTCTTAAACATATGATGTTATACACTAAAGACTTGCATTATGTCAATTAAATCCAAGAATGAATTGTGCGGCCTTATCAGCTGGCGTAACTACG
>DELD01000063.1:1261-14912 GCA_002354205.1 Micavibrio sp. UBA2705
GTATCAGCTGGCGTAACTACGCCGCCCGCCCCCACAGCAAGGGCGATTTCATCAAAACGGGCCATCATATCATCTTTATGCGTTTGATCCTGCAATAGCGCCTCAAGCACATAAGCCATTTCTTCAGCTTTGCATTGCTCTTGAATAAACTCAGGAATAACGGGTTTATTCAAAATTATATTGCCCAAATGCGCATAAGGTGTACGTATAATATGCTTTAAAATGCTGTAAGTAAGCGTCGAAATTTTATAAGCAATAATATGCGGTGTTTTTGTGATGCACAGCTCTAGCCCCACCGTACCAGACACCGCCAAAGCGGCCTGACAGGACGCAAAAACATGCCATTTCTGAGCAGGGTCGGTGCGGATGTAGTAATTTTGAATACCATACTCCTCAAGCAGTGCCTTTACGCGCTTTTCCAAACGCGGAAGCGTTGGCACTTGCACTTGTAAATCAGGGTATTTTGCTTGCAAGCGGCGCAGCGTTTCACAAAGCACTGGCGCTGTATATTTAAGCTCCCCACCGCGGCTACCAAGCAGTAGACCAACAACTTGTTTATATTTAAGCGGAATATCACTGCGCCCTTTTGCGCCATCAGCGCTCATCGCGCCGCTCCCCACAACCGGATGCCCCGCGCATATTGCTTTTAGCCCGTGCGGCTCAAAATATGCAGGTTCAAAAGGAAACAAGCAAATTAACCCATCAAGGAATTTAGATATTTTCTTTGCGCGCCCTGCCCGCCACGCCCAAACCGTTGGCGCGCCATAATGAATTTGTTTTGCATGAACTTTGCCGCGTTTTCGTACAGCTTTCTGTACACGAAAGCAAAAATCTGGGGCATCCACAGAAAGAACAACATCAGGCTGAAAATCCTCAATCGCTGCCACCGTCTGTTTAATGCGCTTTAAAATATGCGGAATTTTGGGGAAAACTTCAGCGAGCCCCATAATGGATAGTTCTTCCATCGGGAAAAGGCTTTTATCAAGCCCTGACGCAAGAATGTTATCGCCGCCAATGCCGCGCACTTCAAGCGTGACATCATCATTTTTTTGCAAAGACTTCAAAACAGCGCCGCCAAGAACATCGCCAGAAACTTCGCCTGCTATAACAAATATTTTTAAAGCTTTGCTCATTCTGCGCCCTGCGCCCCGTCAACACCGACAACAAACAGCTTGCGGTTATTCGCCGTCTCAATGAACGCAGCGCGCTCAGGAATCAAGCTCTGCCCAGCATGGATGGCAATGCCGTCAAAGCCATAGTCATAAAGGTTTTGCAGCGTTTTAATGCCAATAGTCGGCATATCGAGCCGTTTATCTTGCTGCAGTTTGCACAATTTCACCAAAACGCCGCCTTTATCTTTCTTACGGTAATCCGCACAGCGTTTAATAAGCTCATCTGTCCCCTCAACACCTTCAACGCCAAGAACAAGCCCATCATAAACAATGACGGCCTGCCCAACGTCAACAGCGCCGAGGGCCCGTGCAACAGCAATGCCGCGCTCAATATCAATCAATGCTTTTTTATCTGGCTTATGCTTTGTAAGCAGGCCTTCTGGCGTAATAAGCTCTGGCGCTATTTCATGTGCGCCGCGCAAAGCGAACCCTTCAGCTTCTAGCGCATCTTTAATGCAGACAAGTAAATCATTATCACCAAGGGCTTTAAGGCCAATCTTCGCAATAACGCCCGCCGTCCACATATCAGGACGTAGGTCAGAAAAATGTGGGCGCGCAACGCTACCAATCATCACAATGTCTTTAATATCACGTTTGCGTAGCGCTTTGACGATAGAGCCGCCTGCGCCGAGACCATAAAAATCATGGTCAACACCATCAAGAAAATCATCTTCTGCAGAGCCTTTCAGCGCCGCGACATAAACAGTTCGCCCCTGATCTTGCGCTGCAAGCAGCACAGATTCAGGCAAAGCGCCGCCGCCTGCAATAATGCCTAACGGCGCATCGTTGATTATTTCTTCTGAGGTTGACATAGGGAGAAATGTCTTTCGGCTTTAGCAAAGTCAACAATTTTGCCGATTTGCTGGTGATCCTGATATTTCGTTTCAACACTCGAAATACGCTCGTTCAACGTGCCTTCGCCGTTAAATAACTGCCCATAAGCACGCTGTAACTCGCGCACTTGGTCTTTAGAAAAACCGCTGCGCTCTAAACCGACAAGGTTTAACCCCGCAAGGAAAGCACGTTCACCTTTAACGCGCCCATAAGGGATAATATCATTTTCAACACCCGACATGCCGCCAATAACTGCAAAATCGCCAATACGTACAAATTGATGAACCGCGGCAAGGCCGCCGATTAAAACATTATTACCAACAACAACATGCCCGCCCAAAGTCGCGTTATTCGCCATGATAACATTATTGCCAATCACGCAGTCATGCGCGACATGGGTTGCCATCATAAACAAATTATTGTTACCTATAACGGTTTCCATAGCCCCGTCAGCCGTGCCAGGGTTCATGGTAACATGTTCGCGGATCGTGTTATTTTCACCAATAATCAGGCGCGACTTTTCGCCCTTGAATTTCAGATCCTGCGGCGCATGCCCAATAGAAGCAAAAGGATAAACAACCGTATTCGCGCCAATGCTTGTAAAGCCATCAATCGCGACATGTGATTTAAGCTCAACATTATCCGCCAATGTCACATCTGCGCCAACAACGCAATATGAACCAATTTTAACGTTATCAGCAATTGTCGCTTTCGGGTCGATAATCGCGGTACTATGAATTTCTGGCATGAAGCTACACTTTCAAAAAATGAATAATTCTCATTATGCATTTTATAGGGGCGCCTTGAGAATAAAAAGTCACATACTATTGCAGCATGTAACACAAATCACACTCAAGACATGATGGTTTAATTAATTAATCGCGGATCATCGCGCTGAATGTTGCTTCTGCGACCACTTGATCATTGACGCGTGCGACACCGTCAAACTTCCACACCATGCCGCGGCTACGTACTTTAGTCACTTCGATATAGACACTATCACCAGGGGTTACAGGCTTACGGAAACGTGCGTTATCAATAGTCATAAAATAAACAAGTTTACCTTCAGCCGCTTCACCAAGTGTTTTCACAACAAGAATAGCCGCAGTTTGCGCCATAGCTTCCACAATAAGCACGCCAGGCATAACAGGCGCTGCTGGGAAATGGCCTTGGAAATGCGGTTCATTAAACGTGACATTTTTCAAGCCAACTGCGCGTTCACCTTCTTCTAATTCCACAATCCGGTCGACCAATAAAATTGGATAACGGTGCGGTATCATATCCATGATACGTGTAATGTCTAACGTATTAAGCTCTGCATCACTCATAATAAAAACCCTATATGTCTGTCTATTATTTCTTGTTAATCATTTTTTTCAACATTGCCACTTGGCGCATATGCTGTTTTGCAGGCATTGCAGGAGAGCCCATTACTTCGCTCCCCGCGGGGACATCACGCATTATACCAGACTGCGCGGCTATACGCGCGCCCATACCGATGGTTAAATGCCCTGCTACGCCAACTTGCGCTGCCAATACTGCATAATCCTCTAAAACGGTTGATCCTGCAACCCCTGTTTGCGCAATAATAATGCAGCCACGACCGATTTTTACGTTATGCCCAATTTGCACAAGATTATCAATCCAGCTACCCTGACCAATATGTGTATCAGGCCCTGCGCCGCGATCTATCGTCGTGTTCGCGCCAACCTCGACACTATCATCAATAATGACGCGTCCAAGCTGCGGCACTTTAACGTGACCTGCAGGGTCAATGGCAAAACCAAAGCCGTCTTGCCCAATGCGCACCCCAGGGTAAAGCCGCACGTTATTACCGATTAAGGCGTGAGAAATGCTCACATTCGCGCCAATGACGCAGCCATCCCCTATTTCCACATTTTGTGATATAACCGCATTAGGCTCAATACAAACAGATCGCCCGATTTTTACGCCACCTTCAATCACTACGCCCGCCTTGATATGGCTGCCCGTGCCAATTTCAGCGCTCTGCGCTACCACGGCTGATGGGTGAATAATGGTGTCTGCCAAATCATCGTTATCAATAGGATAAAAATGCTGCGCGATAAGCGCATAGCTTTTATAGGGAGAATCGCTAACAAGCAGCGTCATGCCATCTGGCGCAAATGCCGCCATTTTCGGCGAGACGATGCAAGCGCCCGCTGCGCTCACCATGAAATCATCTTTATATTTCACATTATCAAAAAAGCTTATCTGCGCTGCATTTGCATCATGCAAAGACGAAACATCATCAATAACAAGATCATCACGCCCCGCGCCGCTAATTTCAGCGCCAACCAGCGTCGCAAGTTCAGCCAGTTTAAAAGGCCCTTTTGAATTAAAAAAACGAGGGTCTGCCATAATTGTCCTAAAAAGATAAAACCGTTATCTGTTTATTATTTCTTCACGATATCAATTTTCTTAACGCGCTTATTCAGGTCCTTAAGAACTTCATCCGTAATATCAGATGCGGCACTCATGATGATGACTGCGTTACGTGGGATGACCACGTCAAAACCGCGTTCTTCTGAAATTTCAGTTACAACATCAATGATCTCCTGCTGTAATTTTGATTCCGCCGCTTTAAACGCTTTTTCTTTGACGATCATCTGCTTACGAAGTTCACTTTTCGCTTCTTGGAACTGCGCAACAAAAGCAGAGCGTTTTTCTTCGTAATCCTCAGCAGATAAAGTTGTGCGCGAAACTTCTAAGTCTTGTTCAGCATCACGTAATTGCTTTTCTTTTTTTGCAATGACTTCTTGAATAATATCGCGGCTCTTCTTGAACTCTTCATTCAAAGATTTTGCGGCCAATGAATCGCTCATCAAAAGCATATTATCTACAACAGCGACATAGCTTGCCTGTTTTGTCGTATCATCAGTTTTTTTATCCGCCGCTTGCGCCGCACCACCTGATAACAGCGCCAAAGCCGCAACAAGACTTAATGAGAATGTATTTTTCATTTTACAAAACCTTCGTAAATATAATTATTTATAATCGCTATATAACGCGTAGCATTTTTCGATTTTAGAAACGCGTACCAAAGTTAAACCTAAAGAACTCTTCCACATCATAATCTTCTTTCAGATATGGTTTAGCTAAATCAACACGGATTGGACCAAATGGCGAGCGCCAAGACACACCAATCCCCGCAGACGCACGCAAACTGTTCTGATCAGCGACATTTGCTGAGCTACTGCTATCAAGCTCCCAAAGTGAACCAATATCATTAAAGGCGTGACCTTTAATGCCAAGCTCTTCAGGGAGACCGATAGGGAAACTAAGTTCCGCACTACTCCGGTAGAAGTAATTGCCCCCAAGCGCATCATCAGTCGAAACATCGCGCGGGCCAATACCTGAGCGTTCAAAACCACGCAACGTATCGCCGCCGATAAAGTAACGCTCATTAATTTGCACATTGCCATCCCCATAACCTTCAATCAGCCCCGTTTCGCCTGTTACGTTGAGAACGATTTTTTCTGCCACAGGATAATACCAAGCCGCCCCAATTTTACCTGACACATATTTGGCATCGCCGCCAGCGCCGGCAATTTCTGTATCAAGCCAAGCATTCCAGCCTCTGGTCGTAAATAATGTTGAGTTACGGTTATCATAGGATAGACGCTGCGAGAATGCCGAAGTAACGCGGTTACCTGCCTGCTCGCGGATGTAGTATGAGGCATCATCTTTAACATCACGAATTTCATTTTTCTCTAAACGGTAACGCAGTGACTGACGCCATTTATCCGACAAAGGATAACCAAAGCGCAACGCACCACCTGTACGTAATTGGTCGTAGGAACTTTCATCCTGCAAATCACGCGTAATATGGAAGGCATCAACGCCGAATGACATGTCACGGTTCATAAAGAACGGTTCTGTAAAAGAAGCATCAAATTCTGTCTTCTCACCAGCAATAACAGCGGCAAGCGTCAAGTCTTGACCTTTACCAAGCAAGTTACGCTCACGTATTCTAAAGTCAGCCAATGGGCCTTCTGATGAGGAGAAACCCGCACCGATTGAAAGTTCACCAGTTGACTTTTCCGTCACGCGCACATCAATAACTGATTTATCAGGCGCACTGCCTGGCTTAATATCAAGTTCAACCTTTTCAAAATAACCAAGGTCGCGGATATTTCGTTCCGCTTTGGCCACTTTTGAACGGTTAAAGGGGTCGCCTTCTAACAATTCAATTTCGCGGCGAATAACTTTATCCAAAGTACGTACATTGCCATGAATATCGACGCGCTCAACAAAAACAAGCGGCGTTTCTTTGACAGAAAAAGCAATATCCACTGTTCTATTTACAGGGTCACGCTGAATATCTGGTTTTACGGCCACGAATGCATATTGCATATCGCCCAATTTATCCGTCAGAATATCAACATGCTTTTGTACTTCATCAGCATTATACCATTCACCAGATTCAATAGTGACGCTTTGCATCAGTGCATCAGTATCAAGGCCATCCATGATCGTATCAATTTTTACGTCACCAATTTTATAACGTTCGCCTTCACTAAGTGTCATCGTCACAAAGAACTTCTGTTTTTCTTGCATTAACTCAATCGAGCTATCAACAATGCGGAAATCAACATAACCTTCTGAAAGGTAGAAACGGCGGATTAGCTCTTCATCATAAGAAATACGGTCAGGATCATAACGGTCCGCCGACGTTAAGAAGCGATACCATGTCGATTCTTTGGTCGAGATAACCGAACGCAACTGATCATCTTCATATTTTCTGTTGCCGATAAAGCGAATTGAGCTGACTTTGGTCACAGGGCCTTCATCAATTTCAAAAACAAGGTCAACACGGTTTTGGTCAAGACGAACAACTTTCGGGTCGATATTCGCGGTAAAACGACCATTACGGCGGTATAGCTGATAAAGTCTTTTTACATCAGCCTGTACGCGGGTACGTGAAAACACGTGACGCGGCTTCAACTGAAGCTCACTTAATAAATCTTCTTCTTTTAAATCATCATTTCCTTCAAAAGCAATGCGGCTAATGATCGGGTTCTCAACGACTTTAACAACCAATGTATTACCACTCATACGCATGGATACATCGGCGAACAAACCTGTTGCGAACAAGTTTTTCAACGCTTGATCCATCGACTCTTCGGTCATAATCGTACCGCGATCGACATCCATATATGTCAGCACCGTCATTTCCTCAATACGCTCAGCGCCAACGACGCTGATTGAGGATACTTGCTGCGCATAAGCATGCGGAGAACTTAAAGCGAGCCCCACAATAAGCATAGCGCCTAAAACAAGGCTGCGGAAAACATTAGTATTTTTTAAGATATAATCTGTCATTGGAAACATATTGTTATTGAAGATAAAAAAGACGTAGCCTTCTATAAATAAGCTGAATTAAAGGATACATCAAGCGTAATACTGATTTATGCCAAAGATAATTGCGTATAGTTATAAGAGCGCAGGCTAAAAAGCAGAAAAGGCGCGTAAACAAACGCGCCTTTTTTATAGTACTATTTCACGTTTTGTTACAAAAACAACTGCACCAAATCATTAATATTGGCAAACAGCATCAAACCAATCAGCATCACAAAGCCAACCTTAAACGCGTTTTCTTGGATACGTTCTGATACTGGCTTACCGCGCACAGCTTCGGCTGCATAAAACGCTAAATGGCCACCATCTAACATTGGGATCGGGAACAGATTGATAAGCCCCAAATTAATCGATAGCAGCGCAGTAAAGGTAATTAGCGCAATAAAGCCACGCTCCGCCATATCACCAGCAATAGCCCCGATACGGATAATACCACCAAGTTCAGTTGCACTACGTGTACCGACAACAATCTGCCCCAACGCACGCAAAGAATCAGCTGTTATTTTATAGGTTTCGCTCACCGCATGAGTCGCTGAACCAAAGAAAGAAAGGCGCACAATTTCTTCATCTGAGCGTGAGCTAAGCTGAAAAATATTATACAAATCATTGCTTTCATCGTCCCAAGACTTTGTAACTTCGTCTTGTATATTCACAAGAACACGGCTGTCATCGCTGCCCATTGTCAGTAAGACTTCAACATCTTTACCCGTGCTCGCAAGGAAAAATCCACGTATCATATCGGCATTACCATTTGTTGCACGACCATCAACTTCAGATATCGCCTGCAAACGAAACGCGCTTGATGGCGCCATAATGCCCAGATAGCCTTTTTCATGTTTAAAGCCAAAGCGGTCTTCGACCACTTCGCGGCGTGGCTGCGCTTCTAATGCGATGCGTTCACCGTCACGAAGCACGACAAGGCTCATCGGCCCTTTAAGAGAAAGCATGGTTGCGCGGCGAATTTGGTTAAATGACGTGATTTTTTTGCCGTTAATTTCAACGATTTCATCATGAGGTAAAAGGCCTGCCTCATAAGCGGCGCTGCCAACCTCGACCGCAGCAGCGATTGGCGCAGTGACCGGTTTACCGACAAAGCCATATAGAGCGCCGAGAACAATAATCGCGAAAATGAAGTTAATAGCAGGGCCCGCCAATACAATTAAAGAGCGCTGCCATACAGGCTTCGCAAAAAACGCAACGCTGCGCTCTTCTGCTGTATATTCACGCAGCACCTCGCCGCTTTCGTCCTTTACGGCATCTTCATGGCCTGCCGATGCTGGGTCAACGTCACCAAACATTTGCACATAACCACCAAGCGGTATAAGTGATACTTTCCAGCGCGTGCCGTGCGAATCATTAATACCGAAAAGTTCCTTACCGAAGCCGATAGAAAATGTTTTGACTCTCACGCCACACATACGGGCAACAATGTAATGCCCCCACTCATGGACAAAAACCAACAAACTAAGAACCAACACAAACACACCGCCATAAAGCAGCACATTCTGTGAAATTAATTGTAGATATTCGCCGAAACCGCTCATTTTACAGTACTTTCTATTTCTATTTTATATCTTTTGTAAGAAGCATATTACACGCCATTAACCTAAAATAGTTCGTTTTAAAGATTAATAAAGTTACCAGATGCCATGCGGACTTCTTTATCCAGAGAAATCACATCCTCCAAGCTATACACTTCACGCCCAGAAAACGTTTCTAACATTTTCTCAACTATAGTGTAAATTCGACCAAAGCCAATGTCTTTATTTAAAAAATGTGCGACGGCGACTTCATTAGCGGCATTTAAAGCTATGCACGCGCCTTGCCCTGCGCGTAAAGATTCATGCGCCCATTTAATAGGTGGGAACACATCATCACGGACAACCTCAAAATTTAACGTTGAGAGTTTAAAAACATCTAAACACTCACCCGATGTTGCCATGCGCTGCGGCCATGATAAACAATAAGCTATCGGCGTGCGCATATCAGGCGCGCCAAGCTGCGCCAAAACTGAGCCATCTTGATACTCAACAAAGGAGTGAACAATAGACTCGGGATGCACAACCACATCAATTTTATCTTCCGCCATCGCAAATAAATGATGCGCTTCTATCACTTCAAGTGCCTTATTCATTAAGGACGCGCTATCAACCGATATTTTCGCGCCCATAGACCAGTTTGGGTGCTTAACCGCCTGTGCTGGCGTAGCAGTGAGGATATCTTCATGCGACCAGCTGCGGAAAGGCCCGCCAGATGCGGTAAGGATTAAGCGCGATATGCTTTTTTTATTTTCAGGTTCAAACACTTGGAATATCGCATTATGTTCGCTATCTGTCGGCAGGATTTGACAGCCTGCTTTCGCGGCGGCCTCCATAAACAAGCTACCTGCGGCGACTAATGGTTCTTTATTCGCTATCGCTACGGCCTTTGATGAGTGTATAGAACGCAGCAGAGGCTCTAGCCCCGCAAAGCCCATAATCGCCGCCATACAGAGGTCTACCTCAATATCCGCCGCGTCTAAAAGCGCCTGCCGCCCTGCGGTAACTTGAATATCCTTATGCGCAGAAAGCAAATCACAAAGCTGTTCATAGCCGCCATCATCGGCGAGCACAACAAGTTCTGGCTTAAACTGTAGCGCCTGCGCAGCGAGGAGTTCAACATTTTTACCTGCCGTTAAAACCCGCACGGTAAAATCATTTGGATTATGCGCGATTAAATCAAGCGTCGAGCGCCCGATAGACCCTGTTGCGCCAAAGACAGATATTGTCTTCTTCATATAATGCCCCAATAAAGGAAGTAAGCCATGGGAAGCGTTGCAAGAATAAGCGAATCGATGCGGTCTAAAACGCCGCCATGACCAGGAATGATAGAACCCGTATCTTTGACATCCGCCTGACGCTTGGCGTAAGAAATCAGCAAATCGCCCAGCATCGCGGCAAACGCCAACACAATAGCAATTTGCGTAATGTTAAACACATCATAGCTTTCTGCCAAATAATGATAAGCAAATAAATGCCCCATACATACCGCCAAGCCCGCGCCGCCCCACACACCAGCCCATGTTTTATTCGGGCTAATTGTCGGCACGCATTTCGTTTTGCCAAAAAACTTACCAAAAACATATGCACCAATATCACACGACCATACGCAAACGAACAAAAAGACAATCAGTTCAAATCCCTGATCTGCAAAGCGTACATTAATGAACAGCCCATAGCATAAGGTAAAATACACATACCCCAAAGCAAACATAGTCCATTTGCGCCCAGTATTTGATGACATACGTAACCATTCAAAGAGGCACGCAACATAAGCAAATAAAACGAAAGCAAGGAAGTAATAAGCGCCCATATAGACACAAAATAATGAAGACGGCGCCAAGACTAATGCCGAGGCCGTACGCGTGAGAACTTTACGGTTAAAAAATGAAGAGATAAGACGACCCTCAGTTAGTTTTTGTGTTTGTAGCGGACGCATTTTCAAGCGCTTTTTTACAAACAGCACGGCCAAAACGACGTTCACGCCCAGAATACTCTTCTATAGCTTGCTTTAGATAGCTTTGGTCAAAGTCAGGCCATAATACATCCATAAACACAAATTCACTATATGCGCATTGCCACAGCAAGAAATTACTTATTCTATGTTCACCGCTTGTGCGAATAACCAAATCAGGGTCTGGTAAATTTTTCGTCATCAGAAAAGACTTGAAACGGCTTTCGACTTCCTCAATATCAGGACAATAATCTTTATCTTTATAGTCTTTAATCAAGCCATGCGCCGCATAAGCAAGCTCATCACGCCCGCCGTAATTAAGAGCGATGGTTAATTGCAGCCCCTCATTTTCTTCTGTTAGCGCTTCCGCTTGTTCGATCAAGGCGCATGTATCCTTCGCAAGCATTGTACGGTCGCCAATAACGCGAAGGCGCACATTATCCTTGTGAAGATCCGCTGTTTCCGCGCGCAAATAAATACGCAGCAAGCGCATCAATTCACGCACTTCAGTTTCAGGGCGCTTCCAGTTTTCAGATGAAAAAGCAAAAAGCGTTAAATAACCAACATTCATTTCGCCAGCGGCGCGCACTGCGCGGCGCGTTGCTTCTACGCCAGCTTTATGCCCAGCCGTACGCGGCAAGCCGCGTGCGTTAGCCCAGCGTCCATTACCGTCCATAATAACGGCGATATGCTCAGGGACATGCAAATCGCTCATATCAATTGTATTTTTTTTAAGCTTCTTTGACATCTAATCAAGCTACTCACTACTCAAATAAGATGACGATATTAAACCGTCATAATATCTTTTTCTTTTTGCGTTAATGCGCTGTCCACCTTCGCAATAAAGCTATCCGTTAACTTCTGCACTTCTTCTGATAAACGCTTATGCTCATCTTCGCCAATTTCTTTATCAGCTTCCATTTTCTTCAATGCATCCATACCGTCACGGCGCACATTACGAATAGATATACGCGCAGCTTCTGCATATTTACCGGCAACTTTTGTAAGTTCGGTACGGCGCTCTTCATTAAGCTCTGGCACAGGGATACGAATGACAGCGCCTTCTGCCTGTGGGTTAAGACCTAAACCAGATTCGCGGATTGATTTCTCAACAGCCTTAGACTGCGATACATCCCACACTGTAACCGTTAACATACGCGCTTCCGGTACAGATACTGTACCCACTTGATTCAGCGGCATTTTAGAGCCATAAACATCAACAACAATAGGGTCAAGCATGTTCACTGACGCACGACCAGTACGTAAACCTGCGTATTCTTGGCTCAAATTATCAATTGCGCCAGTCATTCTTTTATCAAGATCAGCTTTATTATATGTCATTTTTCACCTATTTCTTTTTTTAACGTTATTCTTATTACTGCAAAGCGACTAATCACCAACAATAGTGAATGTTCCCTCGCCCTTTACGATATTCGCAAAATTATTTTCTTCACGGATATTAAATACCGCGATAGGAATCGAATTATCGCGCGCCAGTGAAATTGCTGTTGCATCCATCACACGCAAATCTTTGGTCAACACATCCATGTAAGACACTTTTTCAAAACGTACCGCATCAGGGTTTGTCATCGGATCAGCATTGTAAACACCGTCAACCTTCGTCCCCTTGGCAATCAAGTCACAATTCATTTCGGACGCACGCAAAGATGCACCTGTATCTGAAGTGAAATATGGGTTACCTGTACCTGCGGCAAAAATAACAACGCGGCCTTTATCCATATGGCGTATGGCGCGGCGGCGAATATAAGGCTCGCAAATCTCATCCATACGGATGGCGGATTGCACGCGCGTTTGCACACCAATCGCTTCTAATGCATTTTGTAAACACAGCGCATTAATCACAATACCAAGCATCCCCATATGGTCAGCTGCCGTACGATCCATACCCTGCGAAGCGCCAGAAACGCCGCGAAAGATGTTGCCCGCGCCAACGACAACACAAACCTGAACGCCCGTATCAATAACCGTTTGGATATCGCGCGCCACGCGCGCCACAGTTTCAGGGTGCAAGCCAAATTCATTCGGCCCCATCAGGACTTCGCCTGACATTTTTAACAATACTCTTTTATATGGACGTTGTTCTGGCATGTTTTCGTGTACTGGGTTTAAGTTCGCGCTCATGGTAGAATCTCTCGCATGTTATCTGACTGCGATTTAGCAGTCTAGTGATTGCCTGTTGTGATAGCAAGTATTACCACCTTGATGCAAGCATTTTATTATTGATGAAAACGCCAACAATGCTAAACTAAGCCATATATTTCACACAGGAAGCAACGTTAAATGCTCGCGAACACATACAACACAGCGTGTTATTACGCCATCACACCGGTCGGCCCCGCGCGTCCAATTTGGCCGCACAGGCAAAACGATCCAAACCGCCAGCACCCCAGTGCGCTTAAACAGCAGCCACCAAAGCAAGGTTAAAACAAGCGCCCCCCTAAAGGTAGTTCCTTATCAGGCGACACCAGAACAGGCTCGCCATTTTCATCAGGGATACCGACAACCAAAAATTCAGACATAAACTTGCCAATTTGTCGCGGCGGAAAATTAACAACCCCGACGACCTGCTTACCAATTAATTCTTCAGGCGTATAATGCACCGTAAGTTGCGCCGAGCTTTTTTTAACACCAAGCTCCGCGCCAAAATCGACCCATATTTTAATCGCAGGCTTGCGCGCTTCTGGATATGGTGCAGCGTCGACCACCTTCCCCATACGAATCTCGACCTTTTCAAAGTCTTCCCAAGTTAAATT
>DELD01000039.1:0-129 GCA_002354205.1 Micavibrio sp. UBA2705
CGGAATGGGTCGTCTTTGTCTTTTGCGCGGGCTAAAAATTCAGGGATGTTATCTTTGTGACCAATTTCACGCAGCATTTCTAATACGGCTTGGTTCGCGCCGCCATGAGCAGGGCCCCAAAGTGATGCA
>DELD01000039.1:416-4022 GCA_002354205.1 Micavibrio sp. UBA2705
TGAGCAGGGCCCCAAAGTGATGCAATGCCAGAGGCAATACATGCAAATGGGTTTGCCTGTGATGAACCGGCAATGCGCACAGTTGATGTTGACGCGTTTTGTTCATGGTCAGCGTGAAGGATAAGTATTTTATCCATTGCGCGCTCTAATGTTGGGCTAACCTTGTATTCTTCGGCAGGGACAGAAAAACACATATGTAAGAAATTCGCCGCATAGCTTAAATCGTTACGTGGGTAAACAAAAGGCTGACCGTTTGAATATTTGAGGGTCATAGCTGCGATTGTCGGCATTTTCGCAATTAGGCGATGTGCTGAGATTTCACGTTGCTGTGGGTCCCAAATATCAAGCGAGTCATGATAAAATGACGATAAGGCGCCAACAACGCCGCACATAATTGACATTGGGTGGGCATCACGGCGAAAGCCGCGGAAGAAATAATGTAATTGCTCATGCACCATTGTGTGATAGGTGATGTTTTCTTGAAAATCTTTCTTTTCTTCTGCGTTGGGCAGGTCGCCATAAAGTAGGGCATGGCAGACTTCTAAATATGAAGTGTTCGCGGCGAGGTCTTGGATATCATAACCACGATGCTGTAATATGCCTTCATCGCCATCAATATAGGTGATGCGTGACTTGCAGCTTGCTGTTGATGTAAAGCTTGGATCTAGTGTGAAATATCCTGTCTGCGCATATAATGCACGAATATCTATTGTCGCAGGGCCTTGTGTGCCTTCAACAACAGGAAGCGTCCATTTTTCACCAGTTTGATCGTTGGTTAACGTAAAAGTTTTCTCAGTCATGATTAGATATCCTTAGACTTGGATGTTTGGAAAATTATTTTTAATTCAAATAAATAGCGACTTTGTACAAGATAGGCCGAATAGAGTAAAAAAAAACTTAAGATGCTAATTTTTATCACATTGTGCACTGCAATTAGTATACAAAAAAAGCCCTTCACGTGGAAGGGCTTTATGCGAATATCTTTATTAACTTTGGGCTAGGCAGCTATCTTTGGCGCCTGTACAGTTAGAACGTATTGGTTGTTTTTGTTAATTTCGTAACTGTCTAATATCGATGCTGTAACTTCTGTTGGTGAGCTAACTTCAGTTGGGGCTGCGTCGTTATTTTCTTTTGCCTTGTCAAATAATATTGCGTCGCTCGCTGCATAACCGCCGAATATGCCTGCAAGTCCGAATGCACAACCAGTAAGGCCTGTTTTTAATAGAATTTTAGCTTTAGTGTCTTCGCTTACAGTGCCTGTGATACGTTCAAATGGGCTAATGTCTTTTTTTGCTTGTTTGATAGCAATGGTGCTGGCGATTTCCACCCCTAATTGTGAAGCAAGTTTTCCTGAGCCCGCTGTGATGACGCCGGCTAGGCCTGCCACAGCTAATCCAACACCTGCGGTACTATATGCATAGGCTGTAGTGCCTGCTGCGACAAGTATTGTCATTATGCTTATGTTCATTGTTTTTCTCCGTGTAAATAATTATTTGACGCATTCATTATAGAAAACGGCAAAGATTGTGTTATTGGTTTGTGTGTGTAATTATTGAAGTGCTGCTTAAGCCGCGTGTTTTAGTGCGGGAAGCGCGTAATTTCCATTTTCTAATTTATATTGTAAAAGCACTGGATTTTCCTGTGCATCAGCTTCGTAATGCATAGATGATGTTTCCTGTGTTTCAGCTTCGGTGAAATGGTCTACGCTTGCGTTATAACCCATGACGCCGCCAACAATAGGGCCAACAACGGCGCCGAGGGCATATGAGGCTAAACCGAGTATACCGCCGTCCGTTAATGCTGCTGCGCGGTCTCTTGTTATTGCGCCGCTTACGGCTGCGCCAAACGCGCCGCCAATAAGGCCGCCGCCCCATTTACCAATCGCGCCGCCAGCCCATGTGGTCGCACCTGTAATAAGACCAACGCCTATGGCGGGAACAATAGTAATGGGCGTTGCTGCAATCGCGAAAACAGTGCCTAATGCTAGGCCAATTCCAAATCTTTTTGACATGTCTATGTCCCTCTATATTATTTTTTATAAAGAGGGACTATATACTAATACTTTACATATTGCAAGCATTCTTTATACATATTTCAATCTTTTAAGCACTTCATCTTTGCCTAATATAGCGGCGGCTTCAAAAATACTTGGGGATACGGTTGTACCAGTAAGGGCTGCGCGTAGGGGCATCGCGACTTTGCCCAGTTTGCCTTCTTTATGGTCATTGGCGACTTCTTTGCATAAGTCCTGGACGTTTTCTTCTGTCAGCTCGGTAAGCGCATCGACTTTTTCAGCGATGAAGCCAAGGATTTCTTTATCAAGGCTTTTTTCAGCTTTTTCAGTGAAGACGAAAGGCGGCTGCTTGGCATAGAACGCGCCTTCTTCGGCAATGTCATTAAGTGACTTTGCGCGGTCTTTTAAGGCGTCCATGCCTTTTAACAGGCGATCTTTTGATGTGTCATCAATATGTGCGCCGTATTTTTCCATGATCGGGGTGATTAATTCTACTAAATGCGCGTTACTTGCAGTTTTGATGTAATGCGCATTGAGGTTGTTGAGCTTATCAAAGTCAAAACGTGACGCGGATTTACCGATATGATCGAGGTTAAACCATTCAATAGCCTGTTCGGTGGAGATAATTTCATCGTCACCATGTGACCAACCAAGGCGCAAAAGGTAATTACGCATTGCTTCGGGCAGGTAACCCATATCTTCATATTCATGAACGCCTTGTGCGCCGTGGCGTTTAGAAAGCTTTGTGCCGTCTGGGCCAAGGATCAACGGAATATGTGCATATACAGGGATGTCCCAGCCCATGGCATCTAAAATGATTTTCTGACGGAAAACATTGTTCAAATGATCGTCGCCGCGAATAATATGCGTAACGCCGCTATCATGGTCATCCACCACAACAGAAAGCATGTAAGTCGGCGTACCGTCGGAGCGCAGAAGGATGAAATCATCAAGCTCATCATTGCCTTTTTCAACGCGGCCTTGCACGGCGTCTTCAATCGCGGTGCGGCCTTCTAATGGCGCTTTGATGCGTATGACGGGGGCAACGCCTTCTGGCGCTTCGCTTGCGTCACGCTCGCGCCATCTGCGGTCATAATTGACCTTTGCGCCGCTTGCGCGGGCTTCTTCACGCATGGTTTCCAGTTCTTCGGGGCTGCAGTAACAATAATATGCCTTGCCCATTTCAACTAATTGCTTTGCGACCTCTGCGTGACGATCGCGGGCATCAAACTGGCTGGGCGCGTCGCCGCCCCAGTCTAGGCCGAGCCATGTCATACCGTCTTTAATCGCCTGTACGGCGTCTTCTGAATAGCGCGCGCGATCGGTGTCTTCGATTCTCAGAAGGAACTTGCCGCCGTGATGCTTGGCAAAAAGCCATGAAAACAGGGCTGTGCGCGCTGTGCCAATATGCATGAAACCAGTCGGCGAGGGGGCGATTCTTGTAACAACAGACATTATTATGAGTTCCTAACTTTATATTGTGTCATTCTGCTGCTATATTTGCGTGTTTTTAGGGGAAGTTTCAAGTGCATAATGTGCGCATAGGCAATGTTATTGATAAGATGCAGGAAAATTTGATCATTTTCCTGCCG
>DELD01000039.1:4299-9344 GCA_002354205.1 Micavibrio sp. UBA2705
AATTTGATCATTTTCCTGCCGTTAATGTTGAGCATTGGCATTGTCGCCTATTTTGCACTGCCTTTTGAACCTGAATGGTTTGCAGGCATTATCATGGCGCTTATCGCCCTTAATGGCATTTATTTAAACGGGCGCGTTGATTATGCAGGGCAGCGCGTGCTGCAATTTTTGTTTATCACGGGGCTCGTCGCTTGCATTGGGTTTATGTCAGCGCAAATCAGAACATATAGTATATCTGCCCCCGCCATTAGTGAGGAGCTGCGCGGCGTACATATTAACGGTATTGTCGAGCGTATTGACCGCCTTGATGGGCGCAAAGGTAGCCGCGTTCTTATTCGTGATGTCTATATTGATGGTCATCCGCCAGAAGATATGCCCGAAAAAATCCGTATCCGTATTATTAAAGATGACCATCTAGAAGCGGGGCAGCGTATATCTGTACGCGGTGAACTGATGCCGCCGCCTGCCGCCGTTATGCCGGGCGGTTTTGATTTTCAACGCTGGGCTTTTTATCAAAAAATTGGTGCGGTGGGCTATGCATATTATGAACCGAAGACCGTGTTTGAAGCCGACTTCACATCAGAACATCAAATTGAGCGTATTCGCAAGCGGGTTGAAAAGCATATTTATGCGTTTTTCGGTGCCGAAGACCAAACCAAAGCCGAGATTGTCACGGCGCTGATTACGGGGCGAAAAACGCAAATGGACGATAAAGATAAAGAAGCCCTGCGCGATGCGGGGCTTGCTCATATGCTTGCCATATCGGGGCTGCATATTGGTTTGATTGTCAGCGCAGTGTTCTTTTTCTTCCGTCTTGTTTTTTCGACCATTCCATATGTGGCGCTGTATTTGCCGAGCAAGAAAATTGCCGCGATGCTTGCCTTATTTTTTGCTGTGTTTTACGTGCTGCTATCTGGCGCATCGTTGCCTGCTGTGCGGGCGGTGATTATGATGGGAATTGCGATGTTCGCCATTGTGATGGACCGTAACCCGATATCGCTGCGCTTGGTTGCTTTTGCGGCATTGGTGATATTGCTTATTCTGCCTGAGAGTATTTTGTCAGTCAGTTTTCAGCTTTCATTCGCCGCCGTGGCATCGCTTGTGATTTTTTATGAGCGGACAAGGCTGTGGTGGCAGGCGCAATATGCGCAGAAAGGCTTTGTGCGGCGCTGTTATTTGTATGGCCTCGGCGTGGTTGCAACGACAATTGTTTCTACTGTGGCAACGGCTGCGCCTGGTCTGTATCACTTTAATCATTTTGGAGTATATGGCGCGCTGAGTAATTTATTCGCTGTGCCGATACTCGCGATTTTTGTGATGCCGAGCTGTCTGCTTGCGGTGATATTATGGCCGTTTGGCGGCGACGCGCTGTTTTTAAAAGCGGCTGGATACGGCGCGCAGGTGATTTTGGATATTGCACATTACTGCGCCAATTTACCGTTGGCGGTGCTGCATCAACCCTATATTGGTGTGTGGGGTTTCATTTTGTGGACGGCTTTAGGCTGTTTTATTTGGTATTGGTCCCGCCAGACGCGCTTCGTTTTAATAGCGCTTACGCTTATCGCGTGCGGCTTTTTGTTCATTGAAAAACAATATAATATAATTATACCTTCAGATTTTAAATTAATCTCGGCGAGAGATGATGCGCAGCGTTTACTTGCCTACGGCAACTCCCCCTCGCGCTTTGATAAGGAGTATATCTCTGCCTATTATGGGCGTGTGAGTAAAGATTATATCCGCCCTAAAAAATACCAATCTTGCGACCCTGATGGCTGTCTAGTGGAGCTGCATCAAGGTGTATTTATGCAGATTGTAAAATTCCCCGAAAATTATGTCGAGGCTTGCCGCAAAGCGGCCTTTGTTGTGCTTGATTTTCCGCTGTCAGCGCTAAGTGACGCGCAGCGCGCACGTGGCTGCCGTGTACCGGTACTACATCGTTTTGATACATGGCGTTATGGTTCATACGGCGTATATGTCTCACCACAAGGTGATGTGCGTATCAGCAGCTTGTATTCACGCGATAATTATAAGCGCCCATGGAGCCAGCCGAGTTGGCGCTGAGATATGTTTTGGTTGGCCGCGTATTTATTTTATGTTTATCGTGGTCGTATTTAAAGAAGGGTTTTATAGTAAAATGAAGAATTTTGTATTTAGAGAAGCTGTCTATGCAGATGCTGAGCAGATTGTAGAATTAGCATATGAACTGAACCTATATCATAATGATGACATGAGGCCCTGTCTAAAGGCGATACAGGCTGATTGGGCACACTTTGATGCTTATGTTGTTAGTATGGGGGATGAGATTGTTGGTTTTCTTGTTGGGTATGAAGGTTATAAGTTTCATGCAGCGCAGCGGCGTTATGAAATACAAGACGTCTACGTTAAGGAAAGTTATCGCCGCAATGGCGTGGCGCGCATTTTGTTTGAAAATGTTATTGTCGAGAAATATGGTGAGGGCTTGACGCGCTTTGGTCTTGGCGTGGAGATTGATAATCATAGTGCACAGCATTTTTATGAAGCTATGGGTTTTAGTGCTTGCCCTGCTAGCGGTATGCGTTATGTGCTAACAGGCTCAGATGTATCAGCTTTTATTAAGAAAATAGGAACTTCTTAATACGCGCATTGTATTTGCGCTATATAACATAAAGGTACTGGAACTTAAGCTTAAACTCAATGATAGGTACGGTATAGCGATACAAGCTCACCTTGAATATTCACGCGCTCAGCATCGAGTAGGCGCGTTTCATAGGCTTGATTTTCAGGGATGAGCGCGACCTGTCCATTTTCTTTGCCGAGGCGTTTGAGGGTCACTTCCTCGCCATCAACAAGGGCAACGATGATTGTGCCTTCGCGCGCGGTTTGTGTGCGTTTGATAATTACAATGTCTTCATCATTAATGCCGGCTTCGATCATGGAATCGCCATCAACCCGCAAGGCGTAAAATTCACCGCTGCCGAGCATCGTGCTCGGCATTTCAAAATACTCGCCTTCATTGCGGATGGCCTCAATCGGCGTGCCAGCGGCGATTTTGCCGTAAAGCGGAATAGGCTCAACGCGGGCGGCAGGGGTGAAAATGCCGTCATCATTGGCAACAATATCCGCACCATTTACCTGCGCAGGGGATGCACTGCGTTGATAATTTTCGGGCAGTTTTAATATTTTAAGGGCGCGGGCGCGGTTGGGGAGGCGCTCTAAATAACCGCGTTCAACCAAAGCCGTAATTAAGCGGTGAATACCAGATTTTGATTTTAGGCCAAGAGCATCGCGCATTTCATCAAAAGATGGCGCAATATCGCCGCTTTCAACGCGTTCGTGAATGAACAGGAGCAGATCTCTTTGCTTTTTGGTCAACATGGCTTTTCTCGCATAATAATTTTAGAATCAATCTGATTCTCATTATGTTCTATTAATGTTCTTTTGTAAAGTAAAATTAGATTTCGCTTAAGTTCAGTGCGTTGCGCATAAAGCTTTCACCGATCAAGAAACCGTTATAGCCGCTGCTATAAAGGGTTTTTATTGTATCTGTGCTTTGAATGCCGCTTTCGGCAATTTTGAGGCAATCATGCGGGAGTGTGTCATAAAGCGTATCAAACATAGCGATATCAACATCGAGCGTTTTTAAATTGCGCGAATTCACGCCGATTAATGTCGGGTTTAGAGGCAATGTGCGTTCGATTTCTTCGCTATTATGGGTTTCAAATAATATATCAAGCTTATATTCACGCGCGGCGGCGACAAGCTCAGCGGCCTGCACATCACTCAACGCCGCCATGATGATAAGAATGCAATCAGCGCCCATAGCGCGGCTTTCCACAATTTGATACGGATCAACCATGAAGTCTTTGCGGATCATCGGGATGTCGGTCACTTTGCGTGCGGCGAGGAAATCAGCGTCTGACCCCTGAAAATAGGGGGTGTCGGTTAGCACAGATATACAGGCCGCGCCGTTTTCCTGATAATGCTGCGCGGTTTTTACAGGGTCAAAATCATCACTGATCAAGCCTTTACTGGGCGATGCTTTCTTTACTTCGGCGATGACAGCTGGTTTGCCATCTGCATTTTTGGCGCGGATCGCGGTCTCAAAACCTTTTGCCGGTTTGGCTTTACGCGCGGCGTTGTGGATGTGCTCAAAGCTTATTTTTGCTTTTGATTCTTTAACATGGGCGGCTTTATCGGTGCAGATTCTCTCTAAAACGCTCATTTCACGTACTCTCTGTATTTATTTAATGTCTCTAGGGCTTTTCCGCTATCAAGGCTGGCTGTAACGATTTTCATGGCTTCTGCGTTGCTGGCGGCTTTGCCCGTGATTAAGGTCACTGCGGCGGCGTTGAGCAGGGCAATGTCGCGGTAAGCACTTTGCTGTCCTTCCAGAAGGTTTTGCAGCGCTGCGGCGTTATGGGCTGCGTCTCCGCCAACTAAATCTGCAGGGGCGCAGCGTTTTAGGCCAAATTCTTCGGGGGTGATGTCATGCTCGCGCACTGTGCCATCAGGGCTTAACGCCGCAACATGCGTTGGCGCGGTAAGGGTGATTTCATCCAGTCCATCATATCCATGAACAACCCAAGCGGATTTACAGCCTAGTACTTTCAGCGCCAGTGCCATTGGTTTGCACCATTTTTTATCAAACACGCCAATAAGCTGAAATTCTGTATTGGCGGGGTTAGCAAGCGGGCCGAGTAGGTTAAATATCGTGCGAAAACCAAGTGCCCTGCGGATGGGCACAACATGACGCACGGCGTGATGATGGGCGGGCGCCATAAGGAAACAGAAATTGATGGTTTTTAATGCGCTCTCAAGCTTTTCTAAAGGCACATCAAGGTTTATGCCGAGCGCTTCATAGCAATCCGCTGTGCCAGATTTTGAACTTGCGGCGCGGTTACCGTGCTTTGCCATGGGGATGCCCACGCCCGCGCAGATCAGCGCCACTGCAGATGAAATATTATAACTATGCAGGCCAGAGCCGCCAGTGCCGCAGCAATCAACGCTGCCTTTGGGCGCGTTAATCGTGCTTGCGTGATGACGTAAGACATTAGCGGCGGGGCCCG
>DELD01000039.1:9626-40095 GCA_002354205.1 Micavibrio sp. UBA2705
GTAAGACATTAGCGGCGGCGCCAATTTCAGCCGCCGTTTCACCGCGCATAGATAGCGCCGTTAAGAATGAAGCGATTAAGGCTGGTTCAGCGTTGCCACTCATTATATGGGTGATTGCATCGTTCATTTCAGGGGCTGAAAGCGTTTCGCCGCTGACGGCTTTATGCAGAATGTTTTGGAACATGTAATAATTACGCCGTTTCTTTGATAAAATTTTCAAGCATTTGGTGGCCATATTCACTGGCGATACTTTCAGGGTGATACTGCACGCCCCATAATGGCAGAGTTTTATGTGCGAGTCCCATAATAAGGCCGTTTTTGCTGATTGCCGTGATTTCAAGGCATTCTGGTAAGCTGTCTTTATCGACAACTAAGGAATGATAGCGAACAATTTTAATGTCTTCGGGGATGTCTTTAAACATCTTATGTTTTGAAATTGTTATATTTTCTGTCTTGCCGTGGATGGGGGCAGGGGCGCGGATGACATTGCCACCGAAAAACTGGCCTAAAGATTGCATTCCTAAACATATACCGTAAAGCGGCGTGGATGATTCTGCACAATATTTGATCATATCAAGGCAGATACCACTCTCATTCGGTGTGCCTGGCCCCGGTGATATGATAACACGATCAGGTTTTAGGGCGATGGCATCGGCGAGCGAAAGCTCGTCATTACGAATAACCTTCACATCAATGCCGATATCCCCAAGATATTGGACGATGTTATACGTAAAACTGTCGTAGTTGTCGATAAGAAGGTTCATAATGAAAAAAATACCTGATCTTTTGTTCTTAATATGGTTAACTGATTAATATGAATATTAAACAACGTCTTCTTGAATATAAATCGACATTTCATTTCTGCAAGAAAATCCGTATTTTTTTGTTCGCTTTGTGTTTACTTGTCGCAGCTGACCGTTATTGGATTGTCGAAATTGATCGTTCAATGCATGATGTTGCGCATGTCGCATCGCTTGAACCTGCATCTGGCGGTGATGTTGAGGAGATGTTCTCGAATGTTACTTTTTCGAAGCTTGTTTATGAAGAGCCTGTAAAAACATCGGTTATTGATAATATTAAGGCGAAGCTGCCAAGCCTGCCATTATTTGGTAAGGATAAAGCAGAAGATATCATCATCGCGCCAAAAGCGCGTCCTGATCATGTCGGTGATGGTGGATTGCTCGCCACCCCAAAGCATAAGCGCATTGCGATTGTCATTGATGATTTGGGTATTGATAAAAAACATTCCAGCGCGATTGTTGCTATGGATAATTTCAAAATGACCCTCGCTTTTCTGCCCTATGCGCAGCATATCGGAGGCTTGTTAGAGCACGGAAAAGCGAACGGACATGAAATCATCGTCCATATGCCGATGCAGCCACAATCTGACACAATTGACCCTGGTCCTGTCGTTTTAAAAGTTGGTATGACTGCGGAGCAGTTAATGGATAACCTTGATAAAGGGCTGAGTGCTTTTGATGGTTATGTGGGGATTAACAATCATATGGGGTCTAAGTTTACCAGTGACCCAATTGGCATGGATTTTTTAATGCGTGAGCTGAAAAAACGTAACCTCTATTTCTTGGATAGCGTGACATCAGCTGCAACGCAGGGCGAGAAAATGGCAAAGCGCCACGGTGTAACATATTTGCGCCGCAATGTGTTCCTCGACCATGAAGAGAGTGATAAATTTGTGAATAAGGCGCTTGCGAAATGCGCAAAAGTCGCCGCAAAAACGGGGGTATGCATCGCCATTGGTCACCCCAAAGATGTAACCATACGCGGGCTGAATAATTTTGTCAGCAAGGCGCAGGACGAAGGTTTTGAATTTGTCAGCCTGTCTGATGTGCTTGATGCGCGCGGGCATAGCGCGCCATTGCAAATGGTTGAAACGCAGCGCTAGTCGACTTTATTACATTATATTATTGTTGTTATTATCTGGCTTTGGTGTTGTTTGTTTAGGCGCTTTCTCATCTTCTGCTTCTAGTCTTTCAACTTCGTCAGTTATAATTTTAGCGTGTTTTCTAAACGGCGCTGTAATTGCGTCAAGGGCATTGCTTGCCATCTCTTTTATCGATAAACTCTCTGTCGCTTTTTGATGTACGGCGAGGGATTCGTCACTTCCCGCATTGCTAAATTGTTCACCAAGTGCAGAGCCTATATCTGCTTGAGACATGTCTTTAGGGAAGTATGATTTTGCTTTGTTATGTAAGCTGTCTGCCGCTGCATCAAGGCCAATAAGGCTAGTAGCATCACGGCAAAATAGTAATAAATTTACTTTTAATAGCGCGAGTTGTGAAGCAGGGCTTCCATCTGTGAGATCAATTTCTTTTTTGCCATAGATCGACTCATAATTGTGGTCTACGTCTATTCTGTTTTGATCATCCGAATGCATTTTAAATTCCCCTCTATTGCTATTACATTAGGTGATTATAGGTGGAGGTTGTGAACTTTTAGTTAATTATGAAAAAAATAACATTGCGCTGTCGCTTTTCTATTGACTATCTGTCTCGCGAGGCTCTATTGGCGTGATGCCAAGGTCTTCCATGCGTTTAACCCATTGTTTGTGGGCGTAGGCCTGCATGTTTTCAACTTTGTCATGCTCGTCAATGATTTCAAAGCCGATAAGCGTCTCGACAACGTCTTCCAAGGTCACAAGCCCCTGCACAGTGCCGTATTCATCGACAACGAGGGATATGTGGCTTTTATCATACATTAGGCGGTCAAATGCTTGTGATGCAGTAATTCTATCGGGCAGCATCAGGAAGTCGCGATAAAATTCTTCTAATTTTCGGTCAAATTCATCGCGGCCTTGGGCTGAAAGTAAATCTGATTTCATTACATATCCCGTGACATGATCCATATTACGGTCAAAAATAGGTATGCGTGAGAAAGGCTTGCTTTCATATTTGACGAAATAATCTTGGACGGTCATATCTTTGGAAACGGAAAAGATGACGGGGCGCGGGGTCATGATGTCCCTAATGGATAGCTGGTTTAGCTTCATGAGGTTGGTGACGATTTTATGCTCTCTTACGTCTAAAAGGCCTTCTTCTTTGCCTATTTGCGCCATGGCGCTCATTTCATCGCGGCTAAATGTATAAGCGCTCATGCCTTGCTTTGATAGGACTCTAGTGAGCCTTTCTGATAGCCAGACAAATGGGAAAAGGGAGAGGGTTAGCCAGTGGATTAATCTGCTCATCACAGGCGCTAACTCTTGCCAATAAACCGCGCCGAGGGTCTTGGGGATAATTTCTGAAAAGACGAGAATTAAAAGGGTTAAAACGCCTGAAACAACGCCTATATAATGGCTGCCAAAAACAAAAGTTGCCTGTGCGCCTACGCCTGCAGCGCCGACAGTGTGCGCGATTGTATTCGCCGTTAAAATTGCGGCAAGAGGGCGGTCTAAATTATCTTTTAAACGCTTGATTATTGGCGCGCTTGGTTTCTTTTGTGCCTCAAGCACCGCGACATATGAAGGGCGTATAGAGAGCAGCACAGCTTCGGCAATAGAGCAAAAGAAAGACACGCCGATCGCAAGGGCAAGGTAGAAAATAAGCAGGCTCATTGTATAATCCTTTTATAAAACACGCAGTACGATAATACATTCATATTTGTAAACAACAAGTTAGAAAGTCTTGTTAAAAGCGATCTTTTATAGATTCTTCAGCGGCGCTGATTAAAGCCATGGCTTTATTGATGCATTCCTGATTTTCGGATTCGGGGACGCTGTCAGCGACTATGCCTGCGCCGGCTTGCAGAACAAGTTCGCCGTCTTTGATCAAAGCGGTGCGCAGCGCAATGCAGGTGTTCATATTGCCAAGACCGTCAAAATAACCAACGCAGCCAGCATAAAAGCCGCGTTTTTCATTTTCAAATTCATGAATTAATTGCATGGCGCGTATTTTTGGTGCGCCGCTAACTGTGCCCGCGGGGAAGCCTGAGAACAGTGCGTCAACGCAGTCGAGGTCGTCACGTAGCTGCCCAACAACGTTGGACACGATATGCATGACATGGGAATAACGCTCGATGATGAAGTCTTCGCTCACGCGTACGCTGCCGATTTTTGCGACGCGGCCAACATCATTGCGCCCAAGGTCGATTAACATTAGGTGCTCTGCGCGTTCTTTTTCATCGGCGAGGAGGTCTTCGGCAAAAGCGGCGTCTTCTGCGACTGTTTTCCCGCGTGGGCGCGTGCCGGCAATGGGGCGCACCGTGACTTCGCCATTTTCAACGCGCACTAATATTTCAGGGCTAGAGCCGACAAGCGCAAAGCCATCCATTTTTAAATGAAACAGAAAGGGCGAGGGGTTAATGCGGCGCAGGGCGCGGTATAAATCAATTGCAGGCAGGTCAAAGGGCGTGCGAAAACGCTGCGAGGGAACGATTTGGAATATGTCGCCTGCGACAATGCGCTGTTTAGCATCACGGACGAGTTCGCAATATTCTTCATCGGTGAAGTTGCGAGTCATATCAAGTGGAACGGTAAGAGCGCTTTTATGCGTCACGGATTCTTGCGTTAAGGGCGCGTTTAAATCTTTAATGGCGGATTTGAGGATCTCGCAAGCTTCATCATAGGCTGCTTTTGCTGTGCAGCCTTGTGTCCTGCTTGTTTTGAGTACAGGGACGGAAAGCGTTAATTCGTGCTTTACATTATCAAATACGGCGAGAAGCTGCGGGCGCATCATTACGCCTTCGGGAATGTCTAATGTATCGATGTTTTCATTGGGAATGGTTGGTTCAACATAACGCACCATTTCATAACCGAGATAGCCATAAAGGCCGCCTGAACATGCAGGGGGCAAATGCTCTGGCATGATGTCAATTTTGCAGCGTTTAATATGGGCGCGTAAATCGTCTAATGGGTTTTTATGAGCGGAGCTAGATTGCCATACCATATCAGGGCGGCAGGCAATAATCGAATAACGTCCAATATGTGCGCCGCCTTCGACGGATTCAAGGAGGAAGCTATAGGGCGCGTCCTTGGTTAGCTTGTAATAAGCAGATAGCGCCGTGTCAAAGTCGGCACTATGCTTCACATATAGAATTTGCGTTTTTCCAGCATCATAATGGCGCGCAAACTCTTCATATGATGGGGATATATCAATCATTACTAACTATTGTTTTGGTTGATTATACAAGAAGGTCAAAAGCTTTTCATTGATGTGATAATTGTATTTCTGCTGTAGTGAACCATAAAGTAACGCAATGGCTTCTTGCTGTACGTTTTGCGTTTCAGATGTTTGCGTGATTTTTGTCGGCGCAGTATCTTTATCGGCTTTTTTATTCAGCAAGTTGCTCGATTTTACCAAAGCAAGAATTGTCTTGTCACCAACAGGTAAAATTTGTGCTTTCCCAAGATCAGAAGCGAGCAATAGGCCGCGTGCCTGCGTTGAAATATCTTTTTCTGCTTTCTCGTCGTTAAATGACGGGTCGCGAGATATTTTTGCGCTTACGCTTTTGCTCTTTACGGCTTTCGCTGCTTCTTTCCAGCTGAGTGATCCATCATTGATTTTGTCAGATAGATTCTTGGCCTTTAAAAATGTGGCGCTGTCTTTTTGTTCTTTCGTCCATTGCTCCTCAACCGTTTTCTTTACGTCTTCATATGGTTTGATGATGCTTGGCTCAACGCTATCCATGACAACGAAACCAAGTGAAGAATTGCTAAGTTCTATAACGGATGATGTTTCGCCTTGGCTTAATGTGTTAGCGGTTTTTAGAATGTTCAAAGCATCTTCTGAATTAAGGTCTTTCAAAGGCGAATCTTGGCTGCCTTCATAAACGCCGTTTCGTGTTAGGTTTTTATAAGAAGCCGTTTCCATTTTATAATCTTTGGCAACAATTGTCGGGTCTTCTCCGCTAAAGATACGGTCTTCAAGTTCGCTAATCGTGCTGTCTAATGTCTGCCAAATTTCTTCTTCTAGAATTTCAGACTTGATGGTGTCTTTGATTTCGGTGAAGCTTGGTGTGTTTTCAGGTGTAACGTCAACGATTTTCAATGTGTGCCAGCCAAGCGCGGTTTCATACGGGCCGAGTATGTCGCCTTTTTTTACGCCATTTGCAAATGCATCTTCATCAAGTTCTTTTGGCAATGTGCCTTTTGTGTAGCTTTGTGTTTCCACAAAGCTTGTATCATCGCCAGTGACTTTTTTTGCAGCGGTTGAAAGTGGTGTGCCTTTTTTCGCGGCATCAATAATTTTCAATGCGTCACCTTCGTTTTCAGCAATCGCTTGTGCAATGTCGTGCTGGGCAGGTGTGGTGTAGCTCTCTTTTTGCTGCTCATAAAGGGCGAGGGCTTCATCATCGCTGATGACAATATCATTTTTGATTTTGTCTTTTGTTAGCGTGGCAACGGTGAAGCTGCGTTTTTCAGCGGTGCGGTAGCGTTCTTGGAATGATTTGTAATAACGCATTAAGGTTTCTTCATTTGCGGGCGTTTCTAACTTCGCTGCGCTGTTATCGATAACAACGTAATTAATGTCGCGTATTTCTTCGTTAAAGGCGCTGACATCTTTGATAAGCAATTCAGGTACATGCATACTGGCATTTTTAATAGCGGAAGTCAGGATGTTGTTGGTCATCTCTGTTCTTACTTCGTCAATGAATACGGATTCGGTAAGACCGCTTTGACGCAATAGGCCTGCTAAAATATCGCTTTTCTTTGATGTTGTGTCTTGCTGCATATATGGCTCAATGATTTCATTGATAGATGCTGTGATTTGTTCATCGCTGACCATGATGCCAAGGTCGTTTGCGCCTTGGAGCATCAAAAGGTTTCTGACTTCACGGAAAAGCGCCTGATGGATGATGCCCATTTCAAAGGCTGATTCTGCTTCGATGCCTTGCATCGCGATAATGCGGCGCACTTTGTTGTCAAAAGGGCGGCTGTTTATAGTGTGTGAACCGACCTTTGCAACGTCTGATGTTTTAATGCCGCTGCTGAAAAAACCGCCAGCATCAGTGAGGACGAGGCCAGCTGCACCTAAAACGAGAAGGACTAAAAATAAACCAGAAAAAACGCCATTGCGCATGTTTTTAAGCATTGATACTTATCCGTTAAGTTAAAAATTCGTACTATTTATAAAGCGCCGTTGAAAATACCGCAACAGTGATTGCAATATCATCCACCTGTCTATATGTTCATAGCAATATTTTTTTCTTATAGGAGTTTGGTGTTATGCGCAAGTTAATCGCAGGAAATTGGAAGATGAGCTGTTATGGCGGTGAAGCGATAGAGCTGACCGAACAGATTAATGCAGGGTTAGAAGCAAACCCCGATTTGGGATTAGATGCCGAGCTTTTGATTTGCCCTCCTTATTTGTATACTGGCATCGTACAAAGCGTTTTAGGTCCTGTGAGTGATGTATTGGTCGGTGCGCAAGATTGCGCGTTGAGCGAAAACGGCGCACATACAGGCGATATCTCAGCCTCTATGCTTGTCGACGCAGGCTGCGAAATGGTTATTTTAGGCCATTCAGAGCGCCGCCAAAACCACGAAGAAAGCGATGATTTAATCGCAGAGAAAGCTGAGCGCGCTTTTGAAGCAGGGCTGAAAGTTATTTTATGTGTTGGTGAGAGCGCAGCAGAGCGTGATGCAGGAAATGCTGAAGAAATTGTCGGCGCACAAATTGACAATGCAAATTTTGAAGGCGCAGATGCCAATAAGGTCGTGATTGCTTATGAACCTGTTTGGGCCATTGGCACGGGCAAGACCGCAAGCGTTGATGATGTAGAGTCTATGCACGGTTTTATTCGTGGCAAATTGCAAGAAAAGCTTGCATATGGAAGTGATATACGTATTTTATACGGCGGTTCAGTAAAACCAGATAATGCGAAAGCTTTGCTTTCTGTACCGAATGTTGATGGTGCATTAATTGGCGGTGCAAGCTTAAATGCCGAGTCTTTCTTGGCAATTGCGCAGGCCGGTATAGACGCAGCAGAACAAATGGCTGCGGAATAACAAAAAAGAAATTGAGAAGTTAAAATGGAATCAGTAATCCTCGTTATACATTTAATAGTGGCGCTTGCCATTATCCTGCTTGTGTTATTACAGCGCTCTGAAGGTGGTGGCCTTGGTATTGGCGGCGGCAGTGGCGGCCTTGGTAACTTGGCAACGGCGCATGGCACAGCAAATATGCTGACGCGCGCAACGGCGATTGCTGCGGGTTGTTTCTTCCTAACAAGCTTATTTCTTGGTATTTTGGCTTCTAAAGGCGACGGCACACAAAGTGTGTTGGATGCCCTTGATGCGCCAGTCGTGCCAATATCTGTTGATGAAAATGCGACAGAAGACGTTAAAGAAGACGTTGTTAACCCACAGGTTCCTATTTCAGAGTAAGCGTAAATAACATGACACGATATATTTTTATAACCGGCGGTGTGGTTTCTTCTTTAGGGAAGGGCCTTGGCTCCGCCGCTCTTGGTGCTTTGCTGCAAGCGCGTGGATATTCTGTCAGACTATGTAAGCTTGACCCTTATTTAAATGTCGACCCCGGCACAATGAGCCCATTTCAGCATGGCGAGGTCTATGTTACCGATGATGGCGCAGAAGCTGATCTTGACTTAGGTCACTATGAGCGCTTCACAGGCCGCCCTGCAGTGAAAGGTGATAACATCACCACTGGGCGTATTTACACGGAAGTGCTTAGCCGTGAACGTCGCGGTGATTATTTGGGCGCGACTATTCAGGTTATTCCGCATATTACCGACCAGATCAAAGATTTTATCCGTGAAAAAGACGGCAGCGCTGATTTTGTGCTTTGTGAAATTGGCGGCACAGTTGGTGATATTGAAAGCTTGCCTTTCTTGGAAGCAATCCGTCAATTCGGTAATGAGGTTGGGCGCGAACGCTCGGCCTATATGCATGTAACATTGCTGCCTTATATTGCGGCGGCGGGCGAACTTAAAACCAAGCCAACGCAGCATAGCGTTAAAGAGATGATGAGCTACGGCATTCAGCCTGATATCTTGCTCTGCCGCGCGGAACGTGAAATTGATGATAGTGAGCGTTATAAAATCGGCCTGTTCTGTAATATTCCAGATAAAAACGTTATTCCTGCATTGGACGTATCGACCATTTATGAGGTGCCGCTAAGCTACCATGCCGAAGGCTTGGATACGCAGGTTCTTAAACGGTTTAACTTGCCGCATGATGAGGAGCCTGATTTAAGCGTATGGGAAAATATCGTTCAGCGTATAAAAGCGCCAGAAAGCGTTGTTGAAATTGCCGTTGTTGGTAAATACACTAATTTGGCGGATAGTTATAAATCTTTGAACGAAGCATTGGCGCATGGCGGCATTGCAAATAACGTTAAAGTAAAAATCAAATTTATTGAATCATCTGTGTTTGATAGCGCGGATAGCGACATTGTCGCAGCGCTTGGTGATGTGCATGGTATTTTGGTACCGGGCGGATTTGGGGCGCGCGGCGCAGAAGGCAAAATCAAGGCTATTAAATTTGCGCGCGAACGTAAAATTCCTTATTTCGGCATCTGTTTTGGTATGCAAATGGCGGTACTTGAAACGTCGCGTAATTTAGCAGGTCTTGAGAAAGCCAATTCTACAGAGTTTGGCCCATGCGAGCTTCCTATGGTTGGTTTAATGACCGAGTGGGACAAAAATGGCGAAAAGGTTGAGCGCGCAGAAAACACAGATTTAGGCGGCACTATGCGCCTTGGGGCTTACGACGCGAAGCTTAATGCAGGTTCTAAGGTGCATGAAATATATGGTGCGGATGTTATATCAGAGCGCCATCGTCACCGTTATGAAGTCAATGTGCATTATCAAGAAGAACTAGAAGCTGCAGGTTTAGTATTCTCAGGTCTTTCACCTGATGGTAAATTGCCTGAGATCGTTGAACGCCCAGATCATCCTTGGTTTGTCGCGGTGCAGTTCCATCCAGAACTTAAATCTAAGCCGTTTGATCCGCACCCATTATTTGTGTCTTTTGTCGGCGCGGCAATTAAGCAAAGCCGCTTGGTTTAACGCGGTTAGCAGCGTATAGCTTTGCTTATATGTGCGCTCGCATATGTGCTTTGAATGGAATTCGTGTGAATGTCAAAACATAGGGCTTCTAAACAGATAAATGCGGTGTCTTTGTAGACAAGTTCAAAAAATGGCGATGCTTCTTTGTGTTGATTGAGCATTAGGCCAATATCCTGTGCGTATTTATCCGCATGTTGGGGGGCCGTTTTCCAAAGGGCGAGCAGCCCTGTAAATAAATTCTCAGCATTTAGCGATAAGACGATAAAGGGGTGGTCTGCCTTTGCGAGCGTGCGCTCCATTTTCAGCATATTAACCATGAAATCGTAATTCGCGGTTTTTCTGTCGTTGTTTTTATATGCTTCGCTGTCAAGCAGGCGCATTTTTGCATTGTCGAGAAGCTTCTTTAAAGGCATTTGCTTGAGAACACTTTTGTTTTTCGGTGTCGCATCAAATAAATTGTGCATTTTCTTGATAAGAATATCAGATTCGCGCTGTGAGGCGTTGGTGATATAGCTGTTTAGTTCACTGATAGTGTTTGTGGTCACGCAATACTCAAAAACATGCTTTTCGAGGTAATGTGCAGTGAGCGCGATGGTGACATCAAGTGCATCTTTAAGACCGTCAATGCAGTCAGCCTGACTCTGAAGAACTTTCTTGTTCTTATCAAGCTGTTTAATTTTATGTAGGTTTAAACTGTCTTTGCTATGCTGCATTTTTCTTATCCCGCCTAAAAGTTAATGAAAACTTAAATTTTATTTAACATAATATTAATTTTATTTGGTGGTTTTTGCAAGCCCATTCGTGAAAAATATAATAATTCAATGTGTTAATATGTTTTTTGGATGTTTTGGGCTCTGTACGTGATGTGTATTAAAGCGGATCTGCACGCGCTCCATAAAATCTATATGACTTTTGTGGCGGAATGGATTATCTTTGCAGGGTTAAATATTCACCCGAACCATGGCGAAAGAATGTCTGTAGTAAAAATCCAAAATCTTGAAGTTTCTAATAACCTGCCTTTTGTGTTGTTTGGCGGTCTAAACGTCTTGGAAGACGAAGTCACGACATTAAAAGCGGTTGAAGTTTATAAAACAATTACCGATAAGCTCGGTATTCCTTTTGTCTTTAAGGCGAGCTTTGATAAGGCGAACCGCTCAAGTATCTACAGCTATCGCGGCGTTGGTATGGAAGAGGGGCTGAAAATATTCGCTAAGGTGAAGGCTGAGTTTGATAATGTGCCGATCATCACAGATGTCCATGAACAGCACCAATGTGCGCCAGTTGCTGATGTTGTGGATGTTATTCAGCTGCCAGCATTTCTGGCGCGCCAGACAGATTTGGTGAAAGCCATGGCTGATACAGGCGCGGTGATTAATATAAAAAAGCCGCAGTTTTTATCGCCATATCAAGTTGCCAATATTGTTGAAAAATTCAGAGAATGCGGCAATGATCAGTTGATATTGTGTGAGCGCGGTTATGCGCTCGGCTATGATAATTTGGTTGTTGACCCAATGGGGTTTGGCGTGATGAAAGAGGCGACTAATAACACGCCGATTATTTGCGATACTGTCCATGCTTCGCAAATGCGCCTACCAGGGGCAGAAGCATCAGGCGGTCGCCGTAATCTTGTTCCTGACCTTACCCGCGCTGTGATGGCGATTGGCTTGGCGGGGTTGTTTATTGAGGCCTATGAAGACCCTGATAAAGCAAAATGCGACGGGCCATCGGCGCTGCCTTTTGATAAGTTGGAAGAGTATCTTAGCCAAGCGAAAGCCATTGATGACCTTGTGAAATCAATGGATCTTGTACAAATCCGTTAAATTACATCCGCCCGATATGCGGGCATTAAAGAAAAGAAATAGGAATTATATTATGACTGCAATTATTGATATTCATGCAAGACAGATTTTAGACAGCCGCGGCAACCCGACGGTTGAAGTTGATGTTATATTGGAGAGCGGTGCAAGCGGACGCGCAGCTGTGCCGTCAGGCGCATCGACGGGCGCGCATGAGGCGGTTGAGCTACGCGATGGACGTAAAGATTATTATGGTGGTAAGTCCGTTGAAAAAGCAGTGGCGTTTGTAAATACTGAATTACTTGAGGCGCTTATCGGCCTTGATGCGGAAGAGCAGCTCTATATCGACAAGCTTATGTGCGATATCGATGGCACTGAAAATAAAGGCCGCTTAGGCGCGAACGCGATATTGGGCGTATCAATGGCGATTGCTAAGGCGATGGCTGATGAACTTGATATGCCGCTTTACCGCTATATTGGTGGCGTTAAATCGTCATTGCTGCCAGTGCCGATGATGAACATTATCAATGGCGGCGAACATGCAGATAACCCTGTCGATATTCAAGAGTTTATGATTATGCCGATCAGCGCGGATAGTATCGCGACGGCAGTGCGTATGGGGTCAGAAGTCTTTCATGCTTTGAAAAAAGAACTTTCAAGCAATGGTTTGAATACGAATGTTGGTGATGAGGGCGGCTTTGCGCCTGAGGTAAAATCATCAGATGAGGCGCTACAATATATTATGAAGGCGATTGAAGCTGCGGGTTATGTCGCAGGTGAAGATATTGTCTTGGCGCTTGACGCTGCGTCTTCTGAATTTTACGAAGACGGGAAGTATCACCTTAAAGGCGAGGGCAAAGTACTGACATCATCAGAAATGGTGTCTTACTATGCTGATTTATGTGCGCGTTACCCGATCGTATCAATCGAAGATGGTCTTGATGAAGATGATTGGGAAGGCTGGGTTTCTTTGACTGAAGTCCTTGGCAAAACTGTGCAGCTTGTCGGTGATGATTTATTTGTGACCAACCCAGAGCGCCTTGCACAAGGTATTGAAATGGGCGCAGCGAATGCGATTTTGATTAAGGTTAATCAAATCGGTACGCTTTCAGAAACACTTGAGGCCATTGAGATGGCACAAAAAGCAGGGTTTGGCGTTGTTATCTCTCACCGTTCTGGCGAAACTGAAGATGCGACGATTGCTGATTTGGCTGTAGCTGTAAATGCGGGGCAAATCAAAACAGGGTCACTTTCACGTTCTGACCGCGTTGCAAAATATAACCAGCTTATTCGCATCGAAGAAGAGCTTGGTCCTGTATCGCGCTTTTCTGGTCGTAATTTTATGCGTGATGCAACGGCATTAAGTAAGGCTAAATCAAAAGCTGCTTAGGTGGTGGGGAGCGTACTCCCATAATCCGGAGGCTTCATGCGCGGATATTTTTATATTATTATTGCCGCATTGTTAATGTGGCTTCCAAGCTTTGCTGAACGCTATGATGGGCATACGGGCAAAGTGCTTGTTGCTTATAAAATGAAGCATGGAAGCTATTTTGAAAATGCGGTGGTCTATATTGCCGCACATAGTCTCATGGGGGCGACAGGCTTTGTTCAAGGCGTTCAGCTTGATGCACAGAGCGTCAGCGCATTAAAAACCATACCTGATGCCATTCGCGAGGCAGGCTTACCGATTTTTAAAGGTGGGCCAGTAGGGTTTGAGACCACATTTTTTGTGTTAGAGCATATCGCGGCGCCGCAGATGGGTGAAATGCAGACCGATAAAAATTCTAAGAAATCTAAGAATAAAGAGAAGGAAGATGGCGTAACGCCGCAATTGATGGTTTATGACTTCATGGAAGCGACGGACGAGGGCAGGGGCGCTATTGTTGAAAAAATCATAGCGTCTTATGAGTCGGGTGCGCCCTCGCCCTATGTTCTTTATGCTGGCTATGCGGGCTGGTCGCCAACGCAGCTTGAATTGGAAACTTGGCGTGGGGCATGGCTTGTGCTGGATGAGCTTGATAATGTTGTGTCCGCGGGGAATTTTAGGCCTTCAGAGACTATCTGGCTTGATGCTTTCAAGCGGGCGGTAAAAAACACTGAAAAAAAACTGGGGAAAATTTATTAAACAATTTGAGTCCTTTAGATAACTATGTTCTCATTCTGTTCTCAATAACCTTTTGAATCTAAAGCATTTTTTGTTTGACAATAGTGATTCGTTTGTGATTCTATAGAGTTATGAGTAGTTATAAAACACATAGAATATTAAGAGGGCGCAACGGAATATTATTTTTCCTCGCTGCGTTATGTGTTTATTTTTCTTATTTCAGTCTGTTTGGCGAGCGTTCTTTTTCGCGCTTGCAATCTTTGGAAAATCAAATTTATAAAGTTGAACAGGAACTGGCATCGTATCAAAGTGATGTGAATGAGCTTAATGCGCGGGTTCAGGCTCTGCGCCCAGGTGCGGTTGATAAGGATTTGCTTGAAGAACGCGTGCGTTATATGCTTGGTTACCGCGCTGCTGATGAGTGGGATGTGCTGTAAGGACAAGTTGGTCTAGCCCTTTGCTAAGCTTAAGTAATTTCAAAATTTTTCATATTTTTGTTATAAAACAGCGTGTTGCACCGCAGCAATTCCTGTTTTTTTACTGGATTATTAAAATGAAATGGTGTATCCATCCATTTCAAATTGTATATTTGCGCTAAACGGAGTTGTGTAGTGGGTGTTAAATCAAAAAAGACAAATTCAAAATTAAAGGCTGTGTCAAATGTGCAGCCAGATCCTTCACCAGAAGAGCTTAAAAAGCTGTATCGCGAGATGCTGCTTATTCGCCGCTTTGAAGAAAAAGCTGGCCAGCTATATGGTATGGGTTTAATTGGCGGTTTCTGCCATTTGTATATTGGTCAAGAAGCGGTTGTTACAGGTATTACATCTGTGCAAGAACCACAGGATACGGTCATTACAACCTATCGTGACCATGGGCATATGCTGGCTTGCGGCATGGAAGCTAAAGGTGTTATGGCTGAGCTTACAGGCCGCGAGGGTGGTTATTCGCGCGGTAAGGGTGGCTCAATGCATATGTTCTCGCAAAAAGCAGGCTTTTACGGCGGGCATGGCATTGTTGGTGCTTCTTTTGCGCTTGGTACGGGCTTGGCATTTTCGCATAAATATAAAGAAGATGGCGGTGTGTGCGTTGCATATTGCGGTGATGGCAGTGCGAACCAAGGTCAGGTTGCGGAATGTTACAACATGGCGGCGCTATGGGATTTACCAATATTATATGTGATTGAAAATAACCGTTACGGCATGGGCACATCAACCAAGCGTCATGCGGCGGGTGAGCTGTATAAACGCGGCGAGGGGTACGGTATTCCTGGTGAGCAGGTTGATGGCCAAGATGTTTTTGCGGTTCAGGCCGCTGCGCGTCAGGCGCTTGATCATGTACGCAATGGTAATGGGCCATATATTCTTGAAGTTATGACTTATCGCTATCGTGGGCATTCAATGTCTGACCCTGCTAAATACCGTAGTAAAGATGAGGTTGATAAATACAAATCAGATCATGATCCAATTCAGGCCGTTAAGGATATGATGAATGAAAACGGTATCGAAGAAGCTGAAGTTAAAGTGATAGATAAAGAGATTAAGTCGATCGTTAATGACGCAGCAGAGTTTGCCAAAGAGTCGCCAGAGCTTGCATCCGATGAGCTTTGGACTGATATCCTTGTGCCAGTTGAAGAATAAAATATAACATTAAATCAGAAGATTAACGGAGTTTATTAAGATGGCCATTGAAGTGTTGATGCCGGCTCTATCGCCAACGATGACAGAGGGAAACCTTGCGCGTTGGCTTAAAAAAGAAGGCGACAGCGTCGAAGCAGGCGATGTCATTGCAGAAATTGAAACTGACAAAGCCACAATGGAAGTTGAGGCCGTTGATGAGGGCGTTATTGGTAAAATCGTTGTCGCAGAAGGCACGGAAGCCGTTGCGGTAAATTCTGTCATTGCGATGCTTTTAGAAGAAGGCGAAGATGCGGATGCATTAGAAAATACGCAGCCATCTGCCGCGCCAGTCGAAAGTAAAGAAGCTGAAAGCGAAGCGGCTGAAAGTGCTGACGCAGCCCCAGTGCAAAGCGAAGTTGTTTCAGGCGCATCAGGTGCTGCCGTTGAAAATCGTGATATCCTCTATGCGCAAGGCGCTGTAGTTGAGCCGCCAGTATTTGACGAAGCTTCTTATTTTACAGATACGGTTAACCAAACTGTGCGCGAAGCATTGCGTGATGCAATGGCAGAAGAAATGCGCAAAGACGATTCTGTCTACCTGATGGGTGAAGAAGTCGCGGAATATAATGGCGCTTATAAAGTATCGCAAGGCTTATTGGATGAGTTCGGCGCTAAGCGCGTTATTGATACGCCAATTACTGAACATGGCTTTGCAGGCATTGCGACAGGTTCTGCATTTTCAGGGTTAAAGCCTATTGTTGAATTTATGACGATGAATTTTGCCATGCAGGCGATTGACCATATCATTAACTCAGCGGCAAAAACATTATATATGGCAGGCGGTCAGCTTGGCTGTCCTATTGTTTTCCGAGGCCCGAATGGGGCTGCTTCGCGCGTTGGTGCGCAGCATTCGCAGTGTTATGCATCTTGGTATGCACATGTACCTGGTTTGAAAGTGGTTGCGCCGTGGTCGGCATCTGATGCAAAGGGCTTGATGAAAGCGGCTATTCGTGATCCAAACCCTGTGATTATCCTTGAAAACGAAATGCTATACGGACAAAGCTTTGATGTGCCAACGGATGAAGATTATGCTATTCCGATAGGCCGCGCAAAAATTGAACGTGAAGGCGCTGATGTTACAATCGTGGCGTTCTCAATTATGGTTGGTAAGGCGATGCAAGCGGCAGAGAAGCTTGCTGAGCAAGGTATTGATGCAGAGGTTATCAATCTACGTACAGTGCGTCCGCTTGACCGCTGGACGATCCTTGAGAGCGTGAAGAAGACAAACCGCATCGTTACTGTTGAAGAAGGCTGGCCTTTTGCAGGTATTGGCGCGGAAATAGCGGCGCTTTGCGGTGAGCATGCATTTGATTATATGGATGCGCCTGTGATGCGTGTTTGCGGCGCGGATGTGCCGATGCCATATGCGAATAACCTTGAACAGCTCGCATTGCCACAAATTGATGAAATTGTCCACGCGGCGAAAAAAGTATGTTACCAAGACGAATAGCATTAAAGTAATAGAGAGACGAAGATATGCCTATTGAAGTTCTTATGCCTGCATTATCACCAACAATGACCGAAGGTACTTTGGCGCGCTGGATTAAAAAAGAAGGCGAAATGGTTGAAGCGGGCGATGTTATCGCTGAGATTGAAACTGATAAAGCGACAATGGAAGTTGAAGCTGTTGATGAAGGTAAGCTTGCGAAGATTCTTGTTGAAGCGGGTACAGAAAACGTCCCAGTCAATGAAATGATCGCCGTGCTTCTTGAGGAAGGCGAAGATGATAGCGCCGCAGATGGTTTTGCATCATCAAACAATGATTCAAACAATGATGCTGCGCCAACGCAGGCAGACAACGCGCCGGAAGAGCCAAAAGCTGCAGCCGCGCCCACAAAATCTGCGCCTGCTGCTGCGCCATCTTCTGGCGTAAATGGGCGTGTCTTTTCGTCACCTTTGGCGCGACGTTTAGCGAAAGATGCAGGCATTGACCTTGCATCCATCAAAGGCACAGGTCCGAAAGGCCGCGTTGTGAAAGCTGACGTTCTCAACGCAGAAAAAGGCGGCGCGTCTGCGCCATCACCTGCTGCGCATTCCGCATTGCCTGGGCTAACTGGACAATCTTATGATGCTGATACAAAAATGAATATGTTCGGTATGCCGTATAAGGAATTACCAGTAAATAACATTCAAAAAGTAACAGCAAAACGCCTGCTTGAATCAAAAACAACTGTCCCGCATTTCTATCTGACGATGGATATTCAGCTTGATAACTTGCTTGCAGCGCGCAAGGAAATGAATGACAAAGCAAATGGCGCTTATAAACTCTCAGTGAATGATTTTATTGTTAAAGCGAGCGCGATGGCGCTGAAAAAATACCCTGCATGTAACGTATCATGGCAGGATAGTGCTATTCATCAATTCATGCATTCTGACATTTCTGTCGCTGTGGCAACGCCAAATGGCTTGATTACACCGATTGTTAAAGCGGCGGAGAGCAAGGGGCTCGCCGAAATTTCAGCTGAAGTCAAAGAGCTTGCAGGGCGCGCCCGTGAAGGCAAATTGAAACCAGAGGAGTTCCAAGGCGGATCATTCTCAATTTCTAACCTTGGCATGTTTGGTATATCTGAGTTTTCTGCAATTATTAATCCGCCGCAAGCGTGTATCTTAGCTGTCGGTGCAGGCGTTCAGCAGCCTGTGGTTAAAAACGGCCAAATCGAAGTGGGAACAGTAATGAAAGCGACGCTTTCAACCGATCATCGCGCAGTGGACGGCGCAATTGGCGCAGAGTTTCTAAAGATCCTTAAAGACTATATTGAAAACCCTGTATCAATGTTGCTGTAAGAGTAAAATGAATTTAAAGAAAAAGGCTTACATTTATTTGTAAGCCTTTTTTGTCTTTTCTTAAACGTCTTGGTTTAATTCTTCGTCCCATACTTTCATGGCGCGGCGGATATGGGGTATGGTGATTGAACCGCCAACAAGCATGGCTATCTGTACAGATTCGGCAAGTTCATCGCTGTTAATGCCCGCTTTGTGGCATTCGATAAGGTGATATAAAATACAATCATCGCAGCGCAAGACGAGCGAGGCGACAAAGCCCATAAGTTCTTTGGTTTTCTTATCAAGGTGGCCTTTGTCTTCGTATGTGGCGGCATCAAGGCCGAAAAAACGCTTTTGTTCGCGGTTTGCATATTTGGCAAGAATTTCATTATAAGATTGGCGCTCTTCGTTAAATTTATCAATTTTGCTCATGCTAAAACTCTCCTTGTTCGTGTGTTAAGTTATAATATTTGCAGGTGTGGGCTTCTTCTTATTTTTGTACTCACGGTATAAAATGTAAGTTTGTGCGCTCATAATTAGTGCTGTGCCGCCAAGGACGGAGAGTAGGTCTAGCTCGTACTTCCAATAAAAGAAATCTGCGGCAAGGCTCCAAATCAACGCTGAATAGGCAAAGGGCGTAACCACAGAGGCGGGGGCATTCTTATATGCATTGGCAAGACATATTTGGGCGCTGCCACCAGATGCCGCGACGACCAAAAATATCCATATTTCATTTAATGCAATGGGCTGCGCTATCCACGGCATGGCGAGCCCAGGTATTAACGTGCCGCCAATCATGAAGTAAAAAGTCACGGTTAAGGGGGACTGGCTTTTTAACTGGCGCAATGTCACAAACATGCTTGCGTGCAGAAATGCGGCGAGCAGTCCTAACCCCATGCCAAGAAGGTTGAAATCACCGCTTGGCTGGGCAATGACATACACGCCAAACATACCGAATATTACGGCAGCCCATCTGTGCGGGCCAACATGTTCACGTAAAAAGAAATGTGCAAAAATAGGCGTTAAGATGGTCGATGTAAAAAACAGCACTGTCGCATAAGACATGGGCAGCATCGATAGCGCTGAATAGGTGACAACCAAACTGATGCCGCCAATAATGGCGCGGAACGCGACCCATCTGGGTTGCGTAGTTTGGCTGTAATGGCGGTTTTTGGGCAATAAGATAAAGATGAGCAGCGGAATAAGGACGATGAAATTACGATAAAAAGCGATTTCGGCGACATGGTGCGTGGCTGATAAATATTTGGCGCTCCAGCCCATAATGAAAAACAGCAAATGCGCAATCAAGCAAAATGCAACGCCGATAAAAATCTTATCAATATGTGGTTTTGCTGTATGCATTTTGCGCCTATGTGCAGGGTTACATGGTTATAACTCCATTGTTAGGCGAGTTTTTGTGGCAATGCAACATAAATTCTAAAGGCAGCGAAGGCGCTGCTATTGCATTAATTTCATGATTTGTTGATAAGACTGTTCATTGGTAGATTTTATTTCATCAACATAATTCATGATGGTCGTATAACGTACCATAGACTGTTCTATGATCGGGTTTAAGCTTGGCGTGCTTATTCTTGTGTCGATATCCTGTAGTAGTTGATCGAGTTCCAAAGCTTTTTCATTAAATAAAAGGGCGATATGTTCTTTATTAGCGCAGATGGTTTTTGGCATGGCGCGAAATTCATTGGTGAAACATACGGCGCTCTGCGCGGCTTCTTTGGAGCCTTCTAGTTTATACAAAGTCGCGTTGGCGAGTGTATGCGGAGTAGCTTTGAGCAAAGTGCCAAATTTAATGGCGTGGTCTTCGATTGATGAAACGAAGTTACGGCGGACTTGTCTGTCAACGGCTTCGCCAAGGCGGATCATCATCGGATCAGCGTTGAGAGGCAGGCTACTGCGCTGCGATGCATCTGCTGTGTTAACCGCGCCAAATGCTATGCAAAGTGCCAAAATAGAGTGCTTCATAATATGTTCCAAAAATTATTTTTATTCTTATTTTGTGTTTATAACCTTGAGGTTGATGCGTGTCAATATGGTCGCCGTGCTTGGGTTGTATTATGCGTGCTGCGCTGCAAATAAGGCGTTTAAACTGTGGATCGGTCGCAGATAGTTTTTTACTTTTATGGGCCGCGCTTGCTAATCTGAATGAAATCAAAAAACATATTTGTTGGGGAGTAGCTTCTATGCGCGTCGAATTAGCTGGCGGTTTAGGAATTGGTAAATCTACATTATGCCGTGCGCTGGAGCGTATGGGCTTTAACTGTATTTACGAAAACCTTGATAATAACCTATTCTTACAAGACGCCTTTGTTGACCCAGCAAAGTTTCGTTTTCCTTCGCAAATGTGGTTTGCATTAACAAAATTCCACGAGCTTAATAAATTTTACAGCGATGACCGTATTAACGTCCTCGACCAAGCGATTTTGAATGTGCTGGCTTATACGAACTTGTTTTTTGGTGATCAAGATCCAGAGGGGCTACGTTTGGTGCAAGATACATTCTCTCACCTTGAGCATACTATGGGTAAGCCTGATTTGATTATTCATTTAGAATGTTCGCCAGAAGTGCAAATGCAGCGTATCTCAGGGCGTGGCCGCAGCCATGAAAAAGCGATTGAGATGGATTACCTTGTCGCGCTTCATGATGAAATCAACCGCCTGATGGATGTCGCTCGCGCCGAAGGGCAGCAGGTTCTTGTTATTGATACGGAACAGGTCAATATTGATGAGCATAAAATATTCGCGGCTGATTTGGCGCGCCAAGTTGCCGACCAGTTTGATATTAATATTCAGCATTATATGGATAAATTTGTATCTGAACAAAAGCGCCATGGCGCACAGCTTCCCTTAGATAATGTCAATGCGGCTTAATTCTGAGGCGGCGCTTACGGCGCGATGTCTAATAATTTCTTCCATAAAGGGCGATTTGCCATTGCGTATTCGTGTTCAATATCATCAATGGTTTGTTTGATGGCAGGGGGCTGCACAGCCATGACCGCTTTTTCAAATGCCAATGATGTATCATAAACATTTATAACGCGCAGGTTATCATGGCGGTTATAGTTTTTTGTAATGATGTCCTTCACCGTGTTGTTGCTGGCGCTTTGTGTGTGTTCATCACATACGCAGGCAAAATCATTGGTGCTGGTGCCAAAGTGAATAAGATAAGCGTCATTATTTGTCACTGCATTTTCAAAGGCTGATTTCAAATCTTCTTCTTCAAGATAGTGTTCCATCCATAAATAGCTCATATTTCTTGCTCCCTAATTTTTGCCCTAGCTTAAAGGAGTTCTGTTTTATGTCAAGCTCAAGCTAAAAAAATGATGATGCATATTGATCGCTGCCGCGTTTTAGGCCATAAAGAGCACTGATTTTTTATCTATTTAGAGGGATGATAATAATATGGCTGATAAATCTTTTGACGTGGTGGTTATTGGCGGCGGCCCAGGTGGTTACGTGGCGGCAATCCGCGCGGCGCAGCTTGGTATGAAGGTCGCGGTTGTTGAAGCAAGCCACCTTGGCGGGATATGCTTAAACTGGGGCTGTATTCCGACCAAAGCATTATTGCGCTGCTCAGAAATGTATCACAATATGAAGCATGCGGAAGATTTCGGTTTAAAAATCGAAGGCAAAGTATCGTTTGATCTGAAAAAGATTGTTGAGCGCTCTCGCGGTGTGTCTAAACAGCTTTCTGGCGGTATTGGCCATTTGCTGAAAAAGAATAAAGTCACTGTTTTTGATGCTTACGGTAAGTTGTTAGGTAAGGGCAAAGTCGCGCTTGAAAAAGATGGCAAGAAAACTGATGAACTGAGCGCGAAACATATTATTGTTGCCACTGGCGCGCGTGCACGCGTTCTGCCCGGTTTAGAGCCTGATGGCAAATTTGTCTGGTCATATAAAGAGGCGATGATCCCTGAGGATATGCCGAAAAAGCTTCTTGTTATCGGATCTGGCGCGATCGGTATTGAGTTTGCGAGTTTTTACAACACATTCGGCGTTGATGTTACGGTCGTTGAGTTGATGGATCGCGTTGTGCCTGTTGAAGATGAGGAAGTTTCGGCGATAGTTGGAAAATCCCTTAAAAAACAGGGCATGAAGATTATCACGGGCGCAAAAGTTACCAAGCTTGATAAAAACAAAGAAGATGTCACCGCGCATATTGAAGGCAAAGATGGTAAAGTCACCACAGAGAAATTTGACCGCATTATAAGCGCTGTGGGTATTGTTGGTAATGTTGAGAATATCGGGCTAGAGAACACCAAAATCAAATTAGACCGTGGTCATATTAAAGTTGATGGATATCTTAAAACTGATGAGCCGAATGTCTATGCAATTGGTGATGTGGTCTCGCCGCCTTGGCTAGCGCATAAGGCATCACATGAAGGGATAATTTGCGTAGAGAAGATTGCAGGACTTAAAAATGTACATCCAATGGCGATTGAGAATATTCCCGCTTGTACATACTGCCATCCACAGGTTGCGTCTATTGGGTTCACCGAAGCGCAATGTAAAGAGAAGGGCTTGAAAGTTAAAGTTGGTCGCTTTCCCTTTGTTGGTAACGGCAAAGCGATTGCTATGGGTGAGGCAGAAGGCTTAATCAAGACGATATTTGATGCGAAAACAGGTGAACTGCTTGGCGCACACATGGTTGGCGCAGAAGTGACGGAGCTTATCCAAGGATTCTCAATCGCGAAGACGTTGGAAACCACAGAAGAAGACCTTATGCATACGGTTTTCCCGCATCCCACTCTGTCCGAAATGATGCATGAATCAGTGCTTGATGCATATGATCGCGCGATACATTTCTAGGCTTTTAACTTCTGTAAATAATGTTTAGGAAAGGCTGTGCGTAAGCATGGCCTTTGCTGTATCTAGGCGCTGTTTTTGTGAATAGACAAGCTTGTCACTACCAAGTGCTTCGATGCTGTCCATTAACGCGGCGTGGCTGTTGATATTCACAAATTCTGATGGCTGATAGCCGCTTTCAGGGGCTTGTTTTAAATAAGCCGCGCGGCTGTTTTTATCACTAATGCCGCTGATTTTATCAAAAGCATAGATGAGGTCGAGGGATTCTGATGTTGTTAGGTTGACCAGTTTAAAAATCAGACGCGTATCGACATGGTCTTTATCGGTGAATTCTTCTAAGGTCAGACGATGGCTGCTCAGCCCACGATCAGCTATCATTACGTGGTCGTAAAATTGATTATCTTTTTCTGGCCGACGTGATGCCACGCAATCAATAGGTTTTGATTTGAAAAAGTTTGCCCATTTATGAAATGTGTCTTTTAAACCGTTTAACATTATTGCCTCTTATTACCTTAAATTACAGCCCTGTCACTCGCCTTGTGGCATTTTTTTTATAATATTAGTTATTTGTTAGCGATAGTTCTAGCAATTTAATTATGTTAAGTCAAGTAAAATTGAAACAGAAGTTAACTGGCACATTAAACCGTAGAAATCTTGAAATGGATATGCTAAACCCTATCTTACCGATAAGGAAGTTGAGCCATGACATATAATGAAGAATTATTAAAGCGCGAAAAGCGCCACCCAGAGAAGCAAAAGAACCCAGACCGCCCAATGGGGAAGAAGCCTGATTGGATACGTGTCAAAGCGCCGCAAGGTAAGACGTTTCATGAGACACGCGATATTATGAAGTCTTTGAACCTGACCACAGTTTGTGAAGAAGCGGGCTGCCCGAATATTGGTGAATGCTGGGATAAGAAACACGCAACAATGATGATTATGGGCGAGGTTTGTACCCGTGCTTGTGCGTTTTGTAATATTGCTACAGGTAAACCCGATGCACTTGATAAAATGGAGCCATTACGCGTTGGCGTAGCTGTTGAGAAAATGGGCTTGAACCACGTTGTAATTACATCGGTTGATCGTGATGACTTGAAAGATGGCGGGGCAGAGCATTGGGAAAAGACTGTTGGCGCAATACGCTTTAAAACGCCAAAAACTACAATTGAAATTCTCACTGGTGATTTTAAAGGCGATGTTGAGGCTATTGATCATGTGGCGAAGGCTAAACCTGATGTATTTAACCACAACCTTGAAACCGTACCGGCGCTTTACCCAACAGTGCGCCCAGGGGCGCGTTATTACCGTTCGCTGCGTTTGCTTGAACGAGTCAAAGAAGTTGACCCGAGTATATTTACCAAATCAGGCTTAATGGTCGGGCTTGGTGAGACGTTTGAACAAGTCGGGCAGGTTATGGATGACATGCGTGCGGCAAAAATTGATTTTATTACAATTGGTCAGTATTTACAGCCAACGCCGAAACATGCGCCTGTGGAACGTTTTTGGACGCCAGAAGAGTTCGCAAAATTAGAACGCATGGCGAAGGCTAAAGGCTTCCTTATGGTATCAGCCACGCCATTAACGCGCTCGTCTTATCATGCGGATGCCGATTTCGCGAAGTTGCGTGAAGCGCGGGAGCGTAAAGGTTTAGCGGCGGCTGAATAATTTAGACGAAGAATGAAGAGTATATTTTATGACGACGCTTGAGAATACAGAGCTTACTTTGGACATGCTGCCTGAAAAAGATGATGGCGCGGGAATTTATAATTTTGCTTTAACCCTTGCATCTACAGGCGGCTATGATTCATTTCAAGAAGCGCATGATGATGTGGACGGTAAAGATAAAAGCCTGACCGATATCCGCATGGAACTTTATTTCGCGGCAAAAACATATGAAGCGATTAAGTTGGAGGAGCATGTTGATGTGTATCAAACATATTATGATGCACTGGTTGATAAGATTAAATCTGGTGACTTATCCTAATAAAGCTGTATCGCAGCCTATTCCTGAACTGAAAGCATCCCCAGCCCATGCCAACCCATGCCGAACAACGCATATTACCTTATAGCTGCGAAGAGCTTTATAATATGGTCGCAGATGTCGAGGCGTATCCTAAATTTTTGCCGTGGTGCGTGGCCTGCCGTATAACGGATCGCAAGGACACTGAAATTAATGCTGATTTGGTGATTGGTTACAAAATGGTGCGTGAAAAATTCTCATCGCGCGTTACGTTAGATCCATATAAGGTTATTCATGTGGAATACTTGTCAGGGCCAATGAAGTATTTATCAAATTTCTGGAAATTTTATCCAGAAGTGGGGGGCAAGTCCTGTAAAATTGATTTCTACGTCGATTTTGAATTTAAAAATCCGTTCTTACAAAAAACCATCAATTTATTCTTCCACGAAGCGGTAAAGCGTATGGTTAACGCGTTTTCTACGCGGGCAGAAGAGCTTTACGGTAAACGTTAGCAGAAGTCAGGCATAAAAAAACGTCGCAAAGTCGTCGCGACGTTTTATAAGATAGCTATAAAAAAAGCACATTATTATTTAATGTGCTTTATTGTTTTGGGCCCCATAATGGTTGGTCGTGTCTAATTTTAACTTCAATTTTAGGCGCATTTTTTACAGCATTTGCATATGGATTATTTGTTGCTGTAATGTCGCGTGCCTTAAGGTGGTCAACTAAGTCTTGTACTGCGTTTTTGAGATCCGTATCGACATCGCCGACAGCGTTGGCAAATGTTTGCACTGTTTTAACTTTGTCTTGCAGGCTGTCGATATCTAGGCCATTCACAGTTTGCACATTATTTTGTGTTATGTTTGCTTGCTGTGCAGCGATAACAAAATTCTGTGCAGCTTTGTAAAAGGGGCCAGCGATGCGTCCGTCGGTTTCCATTGCGCCGTGAAGTGCGAGTTTAGAAAAGTCTTTTATTGCGGTTTGAAAGTGAGTCTTTAATAACATTTTATCTCTCCATTAAAAGTAAGGTTGCGCTCTTGTACACTATGTAAATTGATTGTGCAAGCCCAATAAACAAATAAATATGGTTTATGCCGCATCACCAATCAGTAGTGAAATAGGTTTGAACGTTTTACGGTGATGAATGGTGATACCGTTTTCCTCAATTGCATCCAGATGTGCCTTTGTGCCGTAACCTGCATTGCTATCCCACGCATATTCAGGATGCTCGGCGTGCAATTCTAACATATGGTTGTCGCGGCTGACTTTGGCAATGATTGACGCAGCGGCAATAGAGAGCGATTTGCTATCCCCTTTGACAACGGTCATTTCGGTGCAGGGCAGGCCTGCTTTTTTATTGCCATCAATCAAAGCGTGATCCATGGCTACGCCCATATCATCATAGGCACGGCGCATAGCAAGCAGGCTCGCTTGAAGTATATTAAGGTCATCAATTTCCTCAATCGTGGCGTTGCCAATACCCCAATTGCATGTCTGCTGAATCAAAGGAAACAGCATTTCTCGTTTTTTTTGCGTCAGCTTCTTGCTGTCGGTGACAATTTGCCAGAAATCTTGACTGCGGACTTCATCGGGGATGTAAACACAGGCGGCGGTAACAGGGCCGACTAATGGACCGCGCCCAACTTCATCAAGGCCGCAAATTAAGCCTGATAGGCTATTTTCAATTTCTAAATTAGCCATTTATTCTGCTCTCCATAAATTTCTTGAAATCTTCACCGCTATAACAGTCATATATCGCCCCTTTAATAGCTGGCATATCTTCGGTGAAGCGGTAATGTACTGTCGGGATGGTGGCCGCGATTGATGATTGTGCGCCTTTCGGGTCGTCTTCTATAGCGAGTGTTTCGCTCGCGTTTAGCTCTAATTTTTTAAGGGCTGATAAATAGGGCTCTGGATGCGGCTTGCGCTCTTTATAATCATTGCGGGTCAGGATCATGTCAAAATAATCTAGTAGGCCTTTGGCTTTTATGCCTGCCATAACGGATTCTGCGCGGCCATTTGAAACAATGGCTTGTTTTATGCCTTTGGCTTTTGCGGCTTTTAAAACGTCTTCTACGCCATCGCGGATTTGTAATGTGTGGATGTTATCGTGATACCATGCGTCAATATCGGCAATGTATTGGTCTTGCGTGCTATCAATCTCAAACGCTTTTGAAAGGATTTCCCAGTTTTGAAAGCTGTTATTGCTATATATTGTTGGTTTAAATCGTTTATCCAGATCAATGCCGTAACGTTTTAAAACGGCGACATGTTTGGCGAAATGGAGTTCTGCGGTTTTGATGATTGTGTTGTCACAATCCCATAAAATAGCTTTGATCATTATTGTTCTTTTTTAATTGTGGTTACTGTGACGTTTTCTAATGTTTTGGCATCATCATCACGCAGGAGGGCGAGGCCGATTGTTCCGACTTTGCTGCGCATAACGCCGGCATTACCGAATTTTTCGCCGCTTTCAGGCAGGTTTTCGCCTTCAACGATGTGCAAATGTTTTTTGCCGCTTTTGCGGTAACGCATCCGCGCGGTAAGCTCTTGCCCTATATAGCAGCCTTTTTTCCAGTCAATGCCGTTGCATTTGTCTATATGTAGTTCGTCAGCCGTACTGCGTTCAAGCTCTGCATCTCGTTCACCATCAAAAATGCCAAGCGCAATACGCTTTTTGTGCCATATATCTGTACTGATCATTTCAGCACCCTCTGGTGGGTCATAAAGGCGGTAGCCAAGCGCAGCGCTGCGCGGGTCGGAAAAATCTCCGCTATCGAAACTGGCATAGACTTTTTTATCTTCTAAAATTTCGGATGTGACATCAGCGCGCATTTTATACATATCGAGGCGATCAATAAGGTCTTGGGCGCGGGTCGTGTCGATATAGTAATGCTCTGCACCATCTTTAAAGATAATGAAGTCAAAGAAATAGCGCCCCTGCGGCGTGAATAGGCAGCTATAGATTGCAGGCTGCGTATCAAGTAAATCTATATTTTGTGAGAATATGCGTTGCAGAAGCTCTGCAACGTCATTGCCACGTAATTGTATAAGCTGGCGATTTGGAAAAGCAAAAATTTGCATATTTTATAAATCTTGTATATTTCTAAGCGGGTTAAATTATTACTCGTATAGTCATAGCAAAGAAACGACCATGAAAAAACAAATATTGTTCATTACATCCACGCGAATTGGGGATGCTGTGCTTTCGACAGGCATTTTGAACCACATTCACAGCGCGCATAAAGATGCAGAAGTCACAATTGTTTGCGGGCCATTATGTACAAGTTTGTTTGAAGGTTACCCGAATTTAAAAGAAATCATCGCGCTGAAAAAAGAAAAACGCAATATGCATTGGGTGAAGCTCTGGGGCAGAGTTGTTAGCACGAAATGGGATGTGGTGATTGATTTGCGAGACAGCGCTGTCTCGCGGCTCATATTCGCCAAGAAACGTTATATTGCGAGCCGCCAGATTGATAAACAGGCGCATAAGGTCGAACAAGCCGCCCAGTTGATTGGACAGCGCGATAATATACCAGCGCCGAAACTATGGTTCACGTCAGCGCAGCTTGATAAGGCGCGATCTTTACTTGGTTATGATCAGCGCCCCGTGCTTGCCATCGGCCCGACAGCGAACTGGATTGGTAAGACATGGCCAAAAGAACGCTTTGCCGAATTGCTTGAAAAGTTGGTTTTGCAGGACGGCGCGCCATTAAAAGGGCACCGCATTGCCATTATCGCCGCGCCAGGGGAAGAGGCGGATGCACAGTTCGTTTTGCAATCACTGCCTGAGGGGCTTGGGATAGATGTTATTGCTAAAACAAGCCCAGGTGAAGCTGCGGCATTATTGTCACTTTGTACTTATTATATAGGGAATGATTCAGGTCTCATGCATTGCGCCGCGGCTTGCGGCGTGAAAACTTTTGGCCTGTTTGGCCCGAGTTGGCCACATCTCTACAGCCCATGGGGCGAGCATTGCGCGCATATTGCCACAGCAAAAAGCTTTGCTGAACTGATTGATTATGATGGCTATAGCGCGAAGTCACTAAAACACAGCTTAATGGATAGCCTTGATACGGATAGTGTTTACAAGCATTTCCTGCCCCTTATTGGGTGATTGAACTGCGTGCAGTGTGGCTGCGTAATGAAAATTACCTTGCTAATGTTATGTTATAACGTTATAAGAAAGTCATCATTTCTACTAAGGCGCGTATATATGCAAGAAAACCATTGTTGCTGTAAGCATAGCATGAAGAAAACGGACGAAAACTGTAAGAGAAGCGCCGCGCTGAGTGTAGCGGTGATGACATCTTTGCTGCCACATTTTTTCTGCTGCTTTATGCCGCTTATTTTTACCGCAATTATTGGCGGCGCTATGGCTGTGTTTTTCCATGATTATTGGTATGTCGTTAGCGGCGTGGCGGCGTTGTCGGCAACGATCATCATTTACATGTTGCGTAATGAAAAATTATCATTTGTGCGTGTGGGTGGTAATGTTGTGTTTGCTTTGGGCGTGGCGTTTGTTTTTAACGTGATGTTTCACCCTTCACATAGTCAGGCGCAGGGTGATAAGCTGCATGCACCATTTGATGTGGCGCATAGCGATCATAACCATGCCCATAGTCACGATTAATCTTGTCGGAGGATTTTTATGCCTAAACAAGAAAACATCACATTCCTCAATGCGTTAGATAAATTCTGCGCAGCAGAAGGCGCAAGGCTTACCGATGCCCGCCGCCATGTTGCATCCATCATATCAGCAAGCGATAAACCAATTGGCGCGTATGAAATATTAGACCAGCTAGGTGCATATTTAGACAAACCAAAGCCGCCAACCGTGTACCGTGCAATTGAATTTTTAATTGAAAATAATTTCATTCACCGTATAGAAAGCTTAAACGCGTATATAGCGTGCAGTACTGACCATCGCCACGCAGGCTCACAATTCCTTATCTGCAACAAATGCAGCAAAGTCATAGAATCGCATCTATGCAGCCTGCCAGAGAGCCTAAAAGGCGTAGTCAATAACGCAAACTTCACGGCACAAAGCTGGAATGTAGAGATACACGGTTTATGTGCGGGTTGCTCTTAACACGCCTCAATTCAATATAATGAGTTCGTTGCTTTGTTCGGATCAGTAGTTAAGAGAAATGGCGGACACGGTGTCTGCCTATGTGGCGATTTTGAAATTGGCTTTATAAGCAATTTCAATGACTTGGTGCTTCACCCTTAAGTGATACTTTAAAATGTATCCCGTTTTTTGTCTGTTTTAGTATCCCAGCGATTTTGAGTTACAAGTAAAGATCTTGACCGATTAAGTCAATGAAAAACCGTAAAGCGAGAAACTCGCCTTTGGGTAAGTT
>DELD01000080.1:0-14536 GCA_002354205.1 Micavibrio sp. UBA2705
CTTGTCACAACTATATCAGCGCCTTTCGTAGCGCTGCTCGATGTGTTTAAGGCGACCATAGGGCAGTTAAAAAGAGCTGCGAACACTTTACCAAAAATAAACTTTGAACTGACTGCGGACGAGGAGCGCCTATCCTCAAAGTCAATAATTGACATCATCTCAGATAGAACCTCAGCAACAGTAAGCTCAAACGCGAATTTGTTTGAAAGAATTACGCAAGCGACAAATGAAGATATTGCGCAGTTTGGCACAACGTCGGGCAGGGTAAATATCCCAACGATAGACAAGCCGCAAGTATCGGTAGCTGATGAAATTATTAGCGCAAACGAAGAAGCCGAAAAGCTAAGCAAGACCTTTGGTGAAGACATACCAAGCGCGGTTGAGGGGCTTGTTGAACATATTGGCACGGACTTTGTGGACACGCTAGAGGGTGCATTTAAAAAGAGCGGTGACGGTTTTGACGGTTTCGTCTATGAGATGCAATCAAGCTTCACAGGATTTATGAACAACATTGCCCAGATGGCGGCAAGACCCATAATGATGAATATTGTTGGCGCTGTATCAGGCGGCATGACAGGAATGTCGGCGGGCAACGTAAGCGCGGGCGGCATAAGTTCAATACTGGGTAGCGGCTCAAGCGGTGGCGGCGGTTTCAGCCTTGGCAACTTAGGAAGCCTTGCAAGCAGCGGATTTTCTGCACTAACAAGCGGCCTTGGTGCTCCAATATTCGGGGCAGGCTCAATGATCGGTGGCGGCATCAATTCTATTGGTTCAGCGCTTGGACTGACTAACGCCAATTTTATCGGCCCTATGATGCCAGGCACAAGCAGTCTTGCAAGCGCATTTACTCCCGCAGCTGGCATTGCAGGGTTTGCAGGGAATTTCTTAGGTGATTTAATTTTTGGTGGCGATAGCGGGATCGGCTCATCACTCGGCGGCGCGGCTGGCGGCATCGCGGGCACTGCAATCGGTGCGAATATGGGCACGATACTCGGTTTTGCGGGTGGGCCCGCAGGCGCTTTGATAGGCGCTTTGGCTGGCAACGCTTTAGGCGGTCTTTTTGGCGGTGCAAGCGTTCCGTCAGATGCGGCAGATATTGGCCTAACTTTAAATAATGGTCAACTGACACGTGTTAGCGCAACTTCTGACGAAGCAAGCAGCGAAAGACTACAGCAGCTAGATTCAATTCAAAACACGCTAAGCCAAACACTGGGATCACTTCAATCCGCATTGGGTGTATCAATTAGCAGCGAAAGCGGTTTTTATATTGGCGCAACACGTAGAGAGCCGGGCATATCAAAAACTAGACAAGGCGGTTACAAGGAATTTGGAAGCCTTGAGGACGCTGTTAATTATACATTTAACACGGTTCTTGCTAATGCGGATATTTCTGGCGCGAGCAGCGAGTTTGAAGCGCGTTTCAGAGAGATTTTCTCAAGCGGCGGCACACTTGAAGAAAACATAAACTCGGTCATAGAGCTAAAATCTATCATGGATTTAATTGCTAGTTTTGACACCGTTGCAGATAGCACAAACCCTTTGCAAGCTGCCCTTGATAGCCTTGATGCTCAATTCTCACAGCTTACGGCGCAAGCTACAGCACTGGGCTTGCCTGTTGCTAATCTTACAACCGCTTATGAGAAGCAAAGAGAAGCGCTTATCTCTGACACGCTGCAGCCGTTCCAAGACTTTTTAGATGCGCAGTTATTGTCAGATGTTAGCAGCCTATCAACAGCGGATAAGCTTGGCATGGCGCGCGGGGCTTTTGATGAAAATTTAGCGGCAATTAATACAGGCGATTACTCAAACATAGACGCGCTGACAACACAGGCGAGCCAGTTGCTACAAATAGGCCGCGATGTGTTTGCAAGCGGCGAGGGCTTCACTGCGCTTGAAAGCTTTGTAAGACAGTCAATTGTCGGCGTTGGCGAAGGTCTTGGCGGCGAGGGTGCGCTTAACGGCGATATAGGGCAAGACATTGTGATTTCTAACGCTGAGCAAACAAGCATTTTGCAACAAATGGCGCTTGCTGTCCAAGAGTTGCAGGAAGAAAACAGAAAACTCAGAAAATCAATGGAGCGAGTCGGGAACTTGTTGGTGGTGCAGGCATGAGCATAGCTATCAGGTCAATATCAGAAATTGCAATAGGTGAGTTGCCTGCGGTTCTTGATGCGTCCGTTCCAAGCCCTTTTGCGGCTCTATTAGAAGACCCAGAAGCGCGGATAATTTATATTATTGAGCTTTACCCATATTCAGAAGAAAAAGCCAATACAGGAAGCTTTCCCGCGCCTATAAGCTCAGTCGCGATTGGTGAGTTTGATTTTAAATATGTTGGCGGCGTGGAGTCTATATATATCAGTGATGCTGGATATTTGACAAAGCCAACTGACAGCCCCGCGAACACAAGCTATTTACCGCTAACGGATAACCCTTTTCAGTTTGACGTGTCAATATTGAATGGCAATGAGTTTAGGGGCGGCGCTCCGTCTTTTGGCTCAGTTCGCATTAAGAATGGCGATAAAGAACTTGACGCGCTCATGGGGTACTATTGGGGCGGTCGAAGTGTAAAAGTATACGCGGGATCACCAGACTTCACGCGCTCACAGTTTGTAAAGATTTTCGACGGCTTGGCGCAGAGCGTAGAGGGTGACGAAGACGAAATAATCATCAACCTATCTGACAAGCAATCCATACTGGAAAGCAATTTCGAGCAGAATTTATATGAGGGAAGCGGTGGCCTTGATGGCGGCGAAGAGCTTGCAGGGAAGCCCAAGCCCCTTGTTTATGGTGCGTGCAAGAATGTGCCTTTGACATTGGTGGACAGTGCAAATTTAATTTATCAAGTGCATGATGGGTCAATAGAAGCCGTAACAAAAGTTTTTGACCGAGGTGTTGAGCTGACGAATGAGGGTGATGTTGCCGACATTACAGGCGAGAGCGTATCGGCAAGCAGCTTTAAAACTCAGCTATCAGGCGGCTATATTAAGTTAGGCTCTAATCCTGATGGGCGCATCACGGCGAATGTGCAAGGCGATAACACAGGCGGCTATGTTGATGAAATAGGCTCTATCACTTCGCGTCTGCTCAAAACTAAGCTTGATCTGTCAAACTTCTCTGATGAGGAAATCGACCAAGGGGCGCTTAATGCCATTGACCAATCTATAAACTCAAGCCTTGGTTTCTATACCCAAGACAGCACAAACCTCAAGGCGGTTATTGATGCCCTGTTTGTTCCTGCTCAATGTTATTGGGCTTTTAGTAGGTTGGGGGAATTTACTGGCGGCGTTCTGGGTTCACCATCATCACCGAGCCTGACACTAACCGCAGACAATATAGAAGATGATAGTTTTGAAGTCCTGAATGTTATACCCCCTGCGTGGCGTGTTTCAATTGAATATGACAGATCATGGCTTGTGCAGAATGAAGATGATATGGCGAGCGGCGCAGCGACCGCGCAAAAAGATTTCGCAAAGCAGCAATATAGAAAAATCACCACCGAAAACAGAATCGTGCGCGGAAAGACAACAAACGCATATGAGGTAAGTTTTTCAACGTTGATCGATAGCGAAACGGACGCTTTGGCACAGATTGCACGCTTTGAGCAAATGTATCGTTCACAGCGTCAAGTTATCAGAATTAAAGCCTTAAAACTTCTGTTCCGCGTCTTTATTGGCGATGTGATTACCTTGACGCTCGACCGATACGGATACGAAAGCGGCAAAGATTTCATCATTACAAATGTTTCAGAAGACATTGAAACAGCAAGTACAACATTGGAGTTATGGGGATGACAAACATTTATCTCGCGCGGCCTGATCTGTCCGATGCGGCAAGCGTTACAGGCTCTACGGCATTGGGCGATATGAGCCTACAGAACGTACAGAAAAAGTCTTTATCCCGCGTCTATCGCACAAGTGATTTATCGGCAACCATTGCTATTGATTTAGGCGCAGCGCAAGAAATTGACTTCTGCTCAATCGTTGCCCACAACGCAACAGCAAGCGGCACGGTCACAATAAAAGCGGGAAGCACAGATGCGGTGAGCGATTACACAAGCGGCGCTCTCGACCTGATAACCGGCAATGATCTCGGCTATGAATTAAACAGCTTTGCAGCGAGCTTCACAGCTCAGACATATAGATATTGGCAGCTAGAATTTAGTGACGCAAGCAACCCAGATTCATATTTGCAAATAGGGCGCGTTTACCTTTCAAAAGCGTTCACACCCACAACAAATATTGATTATGGCGTTGAAGAGGGATTCTCCGATCAATCGCGCGTATCGAGGACTATATCAAGCGAGGTTATCTCAGTTGACCGCGACCCTTTCCGCGTAGCCACTTTCGAAATGTCATTTTTAAGCCAGGATGAAGCTTTCACCTCATTATATGAATTTGATCGCCTACGCGGCAAAAAAAAGGACGTTGTTTTTGTCCCTGATATGAGCGAAACCACACATTTTCAGCGCCGCTTTATTTACGGCATTTTTAACGAGATGAACCCGATTGTTAATAGGGCTTTTCGTCTTTACCGCAAACGCTACAGAATAGAGGAAGTGAAATAAAATGGTCTTTAAGATTGCAGATAGGGTTTTTGAAACCACGACAACACAAGGCACGGGCACGCTTAATTTAGTCGGGCCACAGACAGGCTTTCAAAGCTTTGTTTCGGGTATTGGTGACGGCAATGAGTGTTACTACGTTATTGATGATGGCGCTGACTGGGAGGTCGGCATCGGCACTGTTTCGGCGGGATCACCAGACACATTATCGCGGGATACAATCCTTGAGAGTTCAAACAGTGACGCTGCTGTCAATTGGGGTTCTGGGACAAGAAACGTGCGCATAAGCATTCCCGCTGAAGGATTGCTCGCAGAGCATAAGCAAAACGCTTTTAGAACGGCTGGCGAGCTTACAATATCAAGCGGTGCGGTGACTGTTACAGCATCAAACCATAATATTGACACAGAGAGCGACGCAGCGGATGATGATTTAGACACAATAAATGGCGGGCGCGAGGGCGCTTTTGTCATTCTGCGCATTACCGACGATGCAAGAGCGGTAACGGTTAAACACAATACCGGCAATATTTTGACACCAGATGGCAATGATATTGATTTAGATAGTACAAATAAGACCGTCATAATGCAGTATCATGACTCCATGAGCGCCTGGCTTGTTTTAAGTGCACCATCATCATCACAGCAGCTGCCTGTCGGTTCTTTTTACTTTAATGATGCGGTAAGCACTAACCCTGCTACCTTACTTGGTTACGGTACATGGGTTGCGATTCAAGGTCGCGTTATTATCGGTGCGGACGGGTCATACCCCGTCGGAACGACAGGAGGCAGCGCGACAACCACACAAACAAGCTCGCAGATCGCAAGTCACACGCACACGTTTAGCCGCAACAACGTAGGCGGCGCTTTCTCAACAGTCGCTGTGTGTGGTGGTGTAAGCGCGGGTTCAGTAACAACATCAAGCGCAGGCTCTGGCTCTGCAATGACAACAATTCCGCCGTATTACGCGGCCTACTCATGGAGGAGAACAGCATAATGAGATTAATAGAAATAGACACAGAAGAATCAATTGTAATTGCTGACGGCCTAACACTTAAAATAGACTTCTCGCTCGATGAGAACATAAAAGGCATTTTCTGGGATGAAAGCGTAAAGGCAGGTTTTATAGAGGTACATGAAGGTCGAGGGGTGGTTTTGTCCTCTTTTGATGAGTTTAAGCCGATTATTGATGCATTTAAAGAGAAAGCCAAATCCCCTAAAAGCACAGATTATTATATGCGTATTATCGCAGATGATAACTTAGTTGACATTGACGGCGAGTCTTTCGAGTTCGAGGAACTTGATATTGATGAAAGTTACCATGCGGTTTCATGGGATGGTGAAAGCGGTTTCATAGAAACCAAAACAGGGCGCAACATTAGCCTTGTGAATTTGGATGAATTTTCTCATATCATCGCTCTGCACGCGCAGAAGCTCGCCGATAAGAAAGATGAACAACAGGCCTTAGAGGATGAGTTCAACAGCCCGCCTAACGTTATTAAGCGTGAGATCATCACTCTTGAACAGGAAATAACGCCGCGCCGTTTGCGTGAAGCTTTGTTGACGCAAGGTGGCGCTGAATGGCTCAATCAGCAAGAGGGCTTAATTCAATCAATGCGCGACGATTTAGCCAAATTGTAAGGGAGATCTTTTTATGTTTTTTTCACTTTTAACGGTCTTTATATTCGCCTTGGCTTATGCCTTAAAAGGCGGCAGCGGTAACTTTTTAAAAAATTGGAATGAGGTACGAAACCGAAACGCTTTTCTTAACCGTATTATGGATGGGAGAGTCATAGGCACAATATTGGTGTTTGTATTCGCTTTGGTTGCTTTTGGTGATTATCAGTATCACGATGCACTTAAGGGCTTGCCAGTTTATAGCATCAACCTGATAAGCTCTTCGCTGTTTGCTGCGGCTTGGTTGGTGGGCGTAGCGCCAAGCATGGGCGAAGAACACGGCGCAGTCGGTCGCATTGGCAGAGCTTGGGGCCCTTATCTGGCATGGATGCCGCAAATTAAACATTTCGACCTCATGGGATTGCGCCTTTTCTCATATACAGAGGGGCGAGAATACGGGATCAAGAAAGCCGTGCAACGCGGTATTTTTATAGGTGCGGCTATGGCCTTGGCAACTGGTTACGTGCCTTATATTTGCTTTAGCTTGCTGTTTGTCCCTTGCGTATTCATAGGCCAAGAGCTTTCTTTCCGCATCTTAAAACGTGATGGATGGGTCATATCTGAGCCTATTATCGGCGCAGTTGTTTACGGCATCCCAACGGCGATGATGATAAACGCAATGTAAGGCCGTGCAACGCGGTTCGTAATTTCTAAAATAAAGGGTTTCTGGTATGGGCGAAGATGTGAACGACATTAGCGGCGCGGCTGCACAAGGCATTGTCAGCCTTTTCAACATCGACCCCCTTGTTACGGTTTTGGTTCTTGTGAATATCGCCCTTGTTTGGCTTGCTCGCTATTTGATACAGCGAAACGAAAAGCAAAACGACAAGGTAACACAGGCCTTAATTGAAAACACAGCGGTAATAGCTGAATTTAAGGAGATGGTGCGTGCGCTTATGGCTCAAAAGAATTGAAAACGCTGTTTTCCCATGCGGAAAGAAGCTTGAAGAAATTGCAAAACAGAACAGCTTAGCGAACGCGGAAGCGAAAGCCGTTGTTCGTGATCTCACAAGCAAAATAGGATTGCACTCAAATTGATTAAGAAGATTTTTGGCCAGTTCTTGGCGTTATTTATTAGCAAGAAAAGGAATCCCCCAACGATGAAAAAAATTGATGTTCACGCCTTGGATGTTGTTGCCAAAACCTTATGGGGTGAAGCCAGAGGGGAAGGGCGCACAGGGATGAAAGCAGTTGCGCACGTAATTAAGAACCGCGCAGATATATCAAAGCAGAACGGCGGCTACTGGTGGGGCAATGGCCTTGTTGGTGTATGCAAAAAGCCTTGGCAATTTTCATGCTGGAATAAAAGCGACCCGAACCGCGCGAAACTTGAGGGAAGCAAGTTATACAGCAATCTAAGCTTTTCCGTTGCTTTGGAAGTCGCAGAAGAAGTTCTCACAGGACAGAGCGCAGATATAACAAATGGCGCAAACCATTATCACACGAAAGATATGGACAGTTACCCAAAATGGGCCGCTGAAGCTAAGCCAGTAGCTGAGATCGGCAATCACTTATTTTATAAGCTGTAGGAGTGACCGGCATGACTTTTCTGCTCACAAAATTTATATCGTCGCGCTTTTCTGGTTGGTTATCCCTTGCTTTGCTTATCGTGCTTATTGGCGCAGCTTCTGCCTTTTATTTTAAGGGCTATGCGGCTTGCGAGGATGATGCGCAAACCAAACATATAGAAATCATGGAGAAACGTAATGAGATTGCTAATAATCGCCCTGACAGCGCCGCTACTATTGAGCGCCTGCGCAACGGCACATTCTAGCGGCGGTTTGTCCGTTGTCCAATACAGCGAAACCAAGCAGGGCAAAGCGGCTGACGAAATCGCGGGAGGTTCTTGCCCAGTGCTGAATGAGTTTATCAATGACTACTCGGTTTTACGTGATCAGGCGCGCGTCAAATAATTTTGCATAGCTTCTTCGCCAAGAACATGGGGCCTTAGGCTGTTTTATTTATCAGAATCTGGCAGTTTATTTTTTGGCTTTCTTCTTTCCGCTCTCCTTTGTTTCGCTCTTTCAAGCTTTGCAGGCTGCACATAAATACGATCAAAAATAGTGTCTACAAAGTCTTGAAGGTCAAGCGATTCTGCTTCGGTTGCCGTTCCTTCGTGTGCAGCATCGTTACCATCCAATCTAACATTATCCAAAAAATCTTGAAGCTCGCTTGGGATGAAGTTGTTACTTATAAGCCATTTTATACGTTTATTTAGTGTGTAGTTATCATCTTTAGGAATATCGATAGCAGTATTATTGCTAACCATATTTTGTGTGGTCATATCTAGCGCTGTTCTGAACATTGCACACGCTGCATTGTAACAATTGCCTGTTAGAGATTCGGTTGCTTCAAGGTATATGTTAGCGATTTTTTTAGGCACATCATCTGGCGCTTTTTTTGCTTTTTGGTTTCTCACAGATATATGCTTTGTGACTTGCATTGTCTTTCCTAAGGCTAGGTTTAATTCAGGAAAATCTACATTGTTTCCTCTTAGCATAGAGTTAATATTTTGCATTATAAAAATAGTTCCACGATCGCATGCGCGACAAACGTTATACGTTTCAAATACAAAAGTTTTCATTCCCGCCCTATGTCGTCTTGCGCTTTGAGCTACGTAATCGAATGTTGTATGGCTAGCGCCGCATCGTGGACAATCAGTATGAAATTCAGGCATATTAATTACTCCGTGTTCTTCAACTTATAAGCAAACTTCTCTATAACCTCAAGCAACTCATCAAGCGATGGTGCGCCGTATTTTGGGCGGCTGTATTTGTGGCCCATAAGCTCACATTGCAAGCGCTCATCAATTTTGTGTATGCGCAAGTTGTCCTGAAAAGTATGTCTTAATGAGTATATGGTAGCTTTCTTGCCGTCAATTATTTCTTTGAGATTGTTTTCATCCATATATTTATTGATGCAGCCAGAGAGGGAATCATTCTTTCTAAAATAGTTTGTCAATCCTGTCGGGTATTTCTTAAAAGCCCAGAGCGCACCGCCAACAAGAGGGATTCTGCGCTCAGAGTGTGGCGTTTTCAACTCCATGTCTTCCTTTGGCCTGATATGCACATAAGGAATCGGCGCGTTTAAATATATGTCAGATTCCTCAAGGCCGCAAACCTCAGTCAAACGCATACCTGTATTTGCCATGATTGGAATTACGGCATAAGCTTGCTCATTAAGTCCTGAGAAGTTGGCAGGATTTAAAAGAACGTTTTTGACATGATCAATGCCAAATGATGCACGCTGCTCTTTGCGCTCTTTCGCAGCTAGATTTTTAAACAAATCCTCAAGCCCTAGCTTTAGCTGCAAGGTTTCTTCAATGGTCTTGAATATGACGCGCAAATGCGTGAATTGCTTATTAAAGGTGTTGGCGCTCCATTCCTTGCTCTCAAGCTTGCCCATGATGTACTCACGATAATTAAGCACATCATTGCGGCTTAATTCGCCCAGGGGCTTGTTTTTCACAAAACTGATAAAGTTATTGAACGCGGTTTCTTTAGGCTGAATAAAGCGCTTTGCTTGTGCAGGGCTTTTATTAAGGCGCTCTGACTTGGTAAAATCCACGAACTTGTCAAAACAATCAGAAAGCATAATCTCTGGTTCATCATGCAGACCAAGCAGCGCGTCAAATTTCTCAACCTCTTTTTGTAGCAATGCGGGATCGGCCGGCAATGAAGCAAGCCGCTCGTTTATTTCTTGCGCACTTGCGTTCTCAACAAGCTTGGATATATGCACATAGTCAAACCCATTCATGCGGGCGATGTTCTTGGCTTTCTGGTAGCGTCTTTCTTCAAGGTTGCCGCCAGTGATCCGCAGCTCATCGAGCATGATTTCTATTTCATTGTTCACTTGCGCGGCTTTTTTTAGCGCTGTGTTCTCGTCTTTGGTCTTTAGGGAAATGGAAATTTGCGTCTTTCCAAACGATGAAACGAGCTCAGTAGGCACACGCCTGCGATAGCGAAAAACTCCGCTATCTGCACGCCTGTATATGTACTCGCTAACGTTATTCAAGAATCCCGCCTGTGTCCAATTTGTGACCGTTTAGTGTCCATTTTGTGTCCAGAATGTATAGACATAGGGGCAAGCTTTTGCAAGCGGTTAATGCGCAAAACTTCCTTGAAAGCCTTTAAACGCTTGAATCAAATGCAATAAAAATGCCTTGATTATGAGTATAATATGTATGGGATATAGAGTAAAGTGGTGGAGGGGGCAGGATTCGAACCTGCGTAGTCGTGAGACGACGGAGTTACAGTCCGTTGCATTTGACCGCTCTGCCACCCCTCCTTAGAAGAGAATTGTTTTATATATAAATCTCAAGATTTAATCAAGAGCTTATATATAAGAAAATCAAGAAATATAACAATTTTTCTTGAGAGCCAAAGAAAAGCATTTCCTTTGCCTTGTCAATATGCAATCTATAAGCCTTATAAAAAAGATGGGTATATAATGAATAAGCCAAGAAATAAAGATCATAAGCATAAAAGCAAAGGCTCTCAAAAGGGCGCGGCTGGTGAGCGTAGTAATCATAAGCGTAGTGATACGCGCGATAAAAAGCCGCATGGTACAACGAAACCACAGCGCCAAGCGCAAGAGGGTGCGCAGCCACGCGGACAAGGCAGAGGGCAAGGTAGCGCTAAGCGCGAACGTGCGAATGTACGAAAAATTGAGCGCTTAACATTATTTGGTATGCATGCGGTGCGTGAAGCATGGTTAAACCCTGTACGCCAAATTGATGGTCTGTATATTACGCCAACATTGTTAGAAGAATTTGAACAGCATATCCACGCAGCGAAAAAGGCGGGGTTAAAGCGCCCAGAACCTGTTTTAGTTGAACGCTCGCGCCTTGATGCATCTTTCCCGGAAGGCACTGTCCATCAGGGTATAGCGCTGCGCAGTACATTGTTAGAGGAGTCTGGCGCGACGGATATTATTAATGCGGGCGAAGAGCGTATAAAGACGCAAGGTAAACGCAGCCTGGTTTTGATCTTAGACCAAGTGACAGATCCACATAATATAGGTGCAATTATCCGCTCTGCTTCGGCCTTTGGCATTACGGGCATGATTGTCCAGAAAAAGCATACGCCGCCCTTACAGGGCATTGTCGGCAAAACAGCATGTGGCGGCTTAGACCACTTGCTTGTCGCGCATGAAACCAATTTGGCGCGCACAATGGAACAGTTAAAAGATAAAGGCTATTACGTGATTGGCCTTGATGAGCGCGGCGAGGAAAGTTTAGAAGACTTCACACCGCCTGAGCGCTGTGCATTTGTACTTGGCGCAGAAGGTCCCGGCCTGCGCCGTTTAACCAAAGATGGCTGCGACCAAATGATAAAACTGCCGACAGGCGGGGCGGTCGGTAGCTTGAATGTATCCAATGCGGCAGCAATCTGCCTATATGCGTTATCGACACATAAATAAAATAAAGAGCGTTAAACGAATAAGGGGGGGTGCATTACGCATCCCCCCTTATTTATAAGCAGTGCCTCTGGCGTTAATTACAGCTCAATACCGTTCAGGCGATTATTTGATCTCGCTTCGTTTTCTAGCTCTTCATAAGTGCTTGTCGGCGACATGCCAGTGCGGCGATTGCCCATAGATATCCCTGAATTACTATTACCTATATTGATGGTTGCGCCATTTCGGATCATGCCTTCTACCATTTTGCCTGCATCGCGTATGCCTTCGCCAACCGCATTGTTAACTCTTTGCTGGCGTTGCTGTGATTGCTGTTCATCAAACAGGCGTTCTTGCACAGGGTCTTTACCTGCAATGTAATAATCAAAACCAGGGTCTTCTTTTGCGATTTCTGGGTTGCTTTGCCCCTTGGCGGTGGTTAATGCGCTACCGTTATTTTGTTTGTAATCATCATTAATGACGGAAATATTATGGCGTCCTTGCGCATCAACGCGAATGTGGAATTGTAGCTCCTCGTTTTTCAAGTCTTTGCCATCTCCCCATCTGTCTTCAAATTCGACAGTTTTAACCATACCGCCTTGATTGTTGTAATTTGATGTATGACGGTCGTTGGCCATGGCAATATTGCCGAATCCTGAAAGACTGCTGTTTGACCATGCTAAATCATTTAAGTTGCCAATGTCATTAATATGGTCGTTAACGCGGTAAGCGATAACGTCACCATTGGCATCTTTATTGATGTATAATAGGCCTTCATCTTCATCAATATGCAGCATGCCTTTTGTGCCACCATCAAAGCCACGGTCAATATTTTCTTGGTAAACACGCTCCATATCGGCATTACCCGTGATGATTTCGTCATTCTCCCATTTTACTTGCGTGGTATCCATCGCAGCGTAGCTGATGCTGCCATCACCAATGCCTTGAAACGTATTTTGGGCATAGCCGCGGTGTTCTTGCTGTAATTGCTGTTCAGCCTGCTGTGCTTGCTGCTGCGCGACCTGTTCGGGGGTTAATACAGGAGGGGGCGGCGCTGGTGAATGCGTTGGTTGCTGTCCTGTCTGTGTGTTTGTGTTTTGCTGATTAGCCTGCGGGGCGTTGCTACCGCGCTGTAAGTTACCAAACAAACCGCCGCCACCGCCAAGTGTCTTTATGAAGCCTTGGATCATTTCAACAATTTCTTTGAACATGTCTTGTAGACCTTCAAACATGCCGTTAATGCCAGATTTGGGCGCGTCATCAGAAATTAAAGCCAATCGCGCGGCTTCTTTGATGTCCTTGCCATCGCCTATGCCTTTTTCAAATTTCTCACGGGCAGCTTTCCATTTTTCTTTGTCTACTTGCAGTAGCCCCTTATCATCAATCTCAGCGAAATCATATTTAATCAGAGCATTTTGGCGCTTTTGCGCTATGTCCGCAGGGTCAACTTGTCCTGCATGTGTCGCTAGAAATTCGTTAACTTCTGCGTCTGTCATCAAGTGCAGTGGTATTTGGGAGACATCAAGCTCCTTGCCACTCACCGTAACTTTACCATCAGTGGGGTTTTGTCCTGTATTTGCTGTACCATTACCTGCGTTAGGGGCGCTAGGGTCATTACCATTCGTGTCGTCTGTCCCTAAGCCTACTTCATTTGGGTCAGGGGCATCACCATCCATGCTGCTTAGTCCGAGAACTATAGTGCCCGCTGTTAATACCGTCGCTGCTCTGCCTGTCCAGCTTCTTGGTTTCTTTGCGTCAGTTTTTGCGCCAGCTGTAATAGCATCATCGCCAGTTTTTACGCCAGCATTAGCGACGTCATCTGTGGTGGTGCCGCCGCGCGCTGCGGCAAATTCATCTGCTGATGCTTGAAGGCCTTTTTCAAGGTCGTCTGCTGCGCGCGCTTCTGCATTTGCTGCGCGTTTGGCTGAAAAGTTTTCAAAGGGTCTTGCAAGACGATCTCTAAGGTTGCCAAGCATTTCGCCCGTCCGGCTTCGTCCTGCAGATGTCTCTGCGGCTTCTTGACTGGCGCGCGCTAAGCTCTTTGCAATGTTTTCTGCAGCCTCATCGCTAACATTTAAACCCAATCTGCCGAGTAGCTCAGGTGTGACTTCTTGGCCAGATCGCATGGCGGTTTCGACGGCTTTTAGGCCATCAACATTACTGCCGAGTTTGCTGACTATGCCTGCGGCAGGTGAATCGCCCATACTCGCAGCAATCCTCGAAAAGCTTTCAGGGCTTTTTGAATTAAGGGCTTGGGCGAGATCGTCGCCATGGTTTTTCATGAGCGTTTCGACAGCTTCGGCAGATAATTTTGTACCGCCTTTTATAAGCTGCTCAACTAATTCTATACCATATTTAACTGCCATTGTTATCTTCCTTAATCAGTGTATTTATACGTTTAACGTTGTTTCTAATTTTGTTTCTAATGTCGGGCGCTCTGTATTGGTTTGCGCAGATAGCGAGGCATCATCTTGCATCCGCACAATGCTTGCGCCTTGAATGTCGTCTAGCGAGATTTGATCCTCTGCCAGTGCAGCTTGTTTGTCTTGTTCGGGCAAAGTCTCGTTTAGTTTTTCACGTAGCTCAGCTTCACGCTCAGGGGTGATATCGTTGCTGTTGAGCTCGGCAAGATCACTATCTGCTTGTATTAATTCCTGTACGCGCGCGATCTGCGCGTTGTATTGTGCTTCGGTCAGTTCAATTTCGCCATTTTCAAACTGGTTAAGCGTGGCTTCAATATCTGACATTTCTAATTGCAGTAATTCGTCTTTCGCTTGAACAAAGTTGTCCTTTTCAATAGAGGCCTCTGAATCTGCTTCAATTTTATCTGCGAGTATTTGGCTTGCAGCTTGATCATTAGCCTTATCTTGATTGAAAATTTCACCAGCTTTATAGGTGCCAAGC
>DELD01000080.1:14836-15188 GCA_002354205.1 Micavibrio sp. UBA2705
TCACCAGCTTTATAGGTGCCAAGCCCGACCTCTAGCCCCAAGGCGGTATTATTCGCGAGTGGGTTTAGCATCCTTGCTGTTGCATTTGCCGCTTGCGATGCGGTTTGCAGGGTGTTGCCGTTTGTTAATAGATTTGCGCTGCCTTGGGCGGCTTTTGCAAATGTTTGAGCAACGCGTCCGCCACTTGCAAGGGTTTCTGCTGATGTGGTTAAGGCGCTTACTGTTCGTGTAGCAACGGTTGTGCCGCGTGCCGCCGCAGCCGTTGCGCCAATTGCTGCGCCGCCAACGCCCGCTGTTGCAACGGTAAGGGCTACAAACGCGCCCACTTCGCCTACAACCTGTCCGCCAGCCG
>DELD01000080.1:15488-16070 GCA_002354205.1 Micavibrio sp. UBA2705
GCCTACAACCTGTCCGCCAGCCATCATAGCGCGTTCAAAATCATTCTTTGGTTCAAAAATTCTTAGGGCTGCGCCTGCTTTACCTGCTAAATTGCTATCATAAGATTCAAGTGGCTCATCGCGAAAGGCGTTAATGGCATGGCGCGCTGTCCAGTTATAACCGACATTAACAGCTAAGTCGCCAATACTTGCGATGCCTGATCCTAAACCAGAGGCTGCGCCCTGTGCGGCAAAGCCAATGCCGCGTGCGCCGTCTTCCAGCGTTCCAAGGACGCCACGTTCCGCAACGTACTCAGCTGTTGCTGTCGCCGCTTCAGACACAACTGCGGATGCTTTATTATACGTCTCAACAGGATGTGTAACGGCATGTGTCACGGAACTGGCTGCCGCAGAGACCGTGTCACCTACGGCGTCTGCTGCTTCACTTGCCCAATTTTTTGCATCGTCAAACCAACCCATTTAAACCCTAATAAACCCTTTCTTTAAATTCCTTTATATAATAACGGTATAACCTTAATATTAAGTTACGATTATATGGTGTTGTATACATTATCTTACATTTTGTATGCAAAAAGCAAATTT